>CAWVZZ010000029.1:0-14628 GCA_963934745.1 uncultured Flavobacteriales bacterium
ACCAGTTGATTAAAGAAGAAAAACTATTTCCAGATATTGGAAGAATGAGAAGCATAGAACAGTGTACGGATGGATATATTTATTTCAGTCTAGAAGAGCCTGGAAGGATTTATAGGATAGTACCTATTTAAGTCTCTCAGAAGAGGTTTTACTCTTCACTATTTATTGAACCATAAACAGCTCTTCTAAAATCATTTTGAATTTCTGAAGAGAACCCTCTTGCTCGAGTCATAAATAAACCATATAGATTTCTCTCTTGATCAATCCAGAAATGGGTGTTATGATATCCAGACCAACCAAAAATTCCTTTTGTTGAACCTACTCCATCAAGAGCTGGGGCTATTAAAACAAAAAGTGAAAAACCATAATCAAAAGGATGGTCTTCAAATTTCGTATAGGACCCAGTCATTATATCGATACTCTCTTGTGAAATAATTGTTTGCCCATTGAATGTCCCTCCATTTAATAACATTTGGCAAAAGTTATAATATTAATGGATGCTTAGTAATTCAGTGCCTCACTCTTCCTCCACCCGCACACCTTCCAGCCACCTTTTCCAGATCCGAAATCTGCACCGCAGTAATCCCCCACGTCTCAACAAAATACTTAACCATCTGTTTATCCATCACGGCATTACTTCCCGCCGCTTTCACCTTATTAATCAATTCTAAAAAAGGTGTCAAAGCTTCCCCAGCTTGATCAGCATTTAACCCAGTCATCCTCATAAGCAAATCTCTGACGACTTCAGATTCGAGTCCTATGTCGGCATAGGCTTCTGTGATAACCACTGACAAGTCTTCCGGGGGAGATGTTGTTACTGTTTGGCCTAAAGCAAAGAAAGTCAAGCTACACAGAATGGTAAGTAGGGCGTATTTCATAGTGTGATGTTTTTAATCCCGAAAAACGGAGAGTTGACCAGTACACCACTCTGTTAAACCAGGAGTCTCCATGCAAGGATAATTTTTAATTTCTAATGTGTAGAAGTACACCCCATCAGGCACCTCGGAACCATTTTGTCTACGTCCTGAAAAGGCTGGAGTTTCATGAGTCATCATATAAATCAATGTTCCCCACCGGTTGTAGATATTAATGGTGTATTCAAAGCAAACAGCTACGGATGATGGAAGTTTAAATTTCTCGTTGTAATTATTTCCATTAGGAGTGATGACATTGGGCAAGAAAAACCCATCTAGGTCTAACGTGTTTTGGAGTTCTACAGGTTCATTGACGCTGAATGTGCAACCATAGATATCTGTAACGGTCAACGATAAATCAAAGTTACCCATTTGAGAGAAATAAAATGAGGGGTCAGCGTAATTCGCAATAATTTCATCATCTAAGGCCCAGACGTATACGTGGTCATCCGCAGGGTCATAAATTATGCTCTCGAGGTGCAACTCATTACAGGTAATATAAAAGTCAAATGAGGGTTCAAGGGGCTCAGCTAAAACATACTCTTGTACTTCGGTGCTTGTGCATCCATTACCATCCGTGTAGATATAGCTTACTTCGTAACTTCCAGGTGATACTCCTTCGTGCTCCAACACATTTCCATTCAACAGGTCGCCCGATAAGGTTCCACCCATAGGTTCAGGACTTAATGTGATATTACCATCATACATGCAATAGCCATCGTATACCCCCATATCAATGTACGGAAGCGTCTGTACAACCAGCTGAACGGTGATGGTGCTATCGCATCCGGCATTCGTTTGTAACAAAAATAAGTATTCACCTGCTGTTCCCATATCGGTTCCGTCCGGCATAGAAAAAGTTTCTCCATCGCATATTTCCACAGGGTATACAAGGTTATATCCAGGATGCAATTCTAAGTTGACGGTGATGTTACTATCACATCCTAATCCTGTCTGAAGCAAAAAGTCAAATGTACCGGATGATGATGGTAGGCTGCCGTCGGGAAATAAATAAGATCCGTCATCGCATGCATCGAGATCTAAATTCAGATCGTAACTAGGTGCTATGACCACGTCCGTTATGATGGTGCTGTCGCAACCGTTGACTAAAGAAGCCAGAATAACAGTGTAGACTCCTTCTTCGTCGATTATGCTTCCGTCCGCCAGCGTCACAGATTCTCCCTCGCAAATACCCATGGCTATTTCTACCGTGGAGGGTTGCAAGATGCTGATAACTGTAGTGATGGAACT
This sequence comes from uncultured Flavobacteriales bacterium, assembly GCA_963934745.1. Taxonomy (GTDB): domain Bacteria; phylum Bacteroidota; class Bacteroidia; order Flavobacteriales_D; family Sanyastnellaceae; genus UBA974. Next base: position 2,166 of record CAWVZZ010000029.1, read on the forward strand.
ATCGCATTGAGCGTTTGCTGTTTGCATAAAGACAGGGTAAGTTCCCTGGGAATTGACTTCTGTCCCGTCTGGCAGTGTGAAAGTTTCGCCTACACAAAGAGATATGGATGTCTGAAAATCGTATGTTGATTGTTCTAATAAATTCAGCTCAACTATGCTATCGCATCCAGCTATGGAGACATATTGTGCCTCGTAAATCCCCTCCTCATTTACCTCACTACCATCAGGCATGATGTACGACTCGTTTTCACAGAAATACTCATTGGACTCCGTGTTGATTTGATAATAGATAGTGATGGATGTGTCAGAACTGCAGCCATCTAAGGTTCCAGTTGCTGTGTAGGTAGTAGTTTCAAATGGAGTAGACGTAGTGAAAGCACCTGTACTATTGCTAAGTGATTCTTCTGGGGACCAAACATATTGATACGCTCCTGTTACGCTTAAAGTGACGGGCTCATCATTGCATGAAGCTGAAGCTGAAGCGGCTAAAGTCAAGACAGGGTAGGGGAGAACCGTAATCTCTATATCAATTGTGTCAGAACATTCTTCTGTAGCTCCTAACACGCTGTACACGGTTGTGGTATCTGGAGATAACCACATTTCAGATCCATTGAAACCATCTAAAGTAATCCATTCATATGTGTCTGCCCCAGTTATAGTCAAATACAACGAATCCCCTTCACAGTACGATAAGTCAGCTGGAGTAACTTGCATAGACAGTCCACCCGAAGGGGTTATAGTAATTGAACCAGAGCTGTATACGTTTCCTTCAACACATGTGAATCCAGCAGGAGTTAAACTCGAACCACCGCCTCCTCCGCCTCCACCTAATGCCCCAGATGCAAAGCAATCGCTTCCACCTCCGCCACCGCCATAGTTACCGCCACCACCACCTCCGCCAGGCCCCACGTTGTAACACGGGTCGATAGCGCCGTTCCCACCTTGAGCTAGAGAGCCGTTACCCCCGTAGTTTCCAGCAGCGATCCACGGTGGACCTCCATTTCCACCTGCAAAGGTGGCTCCTCCAGCCCCACCAAACCCAAATGGACTCACTCCATCTCCACCATTTGTACAAGCTCCATTTCCCCCAATTGCTTGGGTGTTTCCTCCTCCCATTCCACCACCACCTCCTGCCACGACGACACGATCAGCGAGGCTGAAAGGTGCTATGCGGATGTCGGATGCCCCGCCTCCGCCGCAACCTCCATTTGATAGGATATTTGCAGACCCTCCATTTCCTCCTCCATTATAGCCACCATTAGGACAGCCTCCCGAGTTTCCCACTCGTATCTCAATCACTTGACCTTCTACAACGTCTATTAATCCTGACACTGTAGCTCCAGCACCCCCTTCGCTGCCACCTCCCTGTCCTCCTTTTATCACCACATTTAATTGTGAGACACATGAAGGCACGACATATGTCTCGACTTCGCCCGTATAATTGAAGGTTATTGTATTCTGACTTACTGCACTAAAGTTTATAAATGCAGCAACCAGTACAATAGCAATACGTAGAAGACGGGATGACATCATAAAAAAATGGTTTAACGAAAGATAAGGTGTTATTAATGAATATACTACGAGAGTTTTCGTTTATCAGTTTCAAGAATTGAATATTCAAAATTATCAGACCACCCAGACTTTAACGGTAATAGTTGTCTTCCTCTTCCTTCCCTTATCATACCCACTTTTTCAAGAACTTTGATCGAAGCGATGTTCGCTACGGCACAACCGGCTTGTATTCTATGCAGATTCAACACATCGAATCCGAAATCAATCATTTTTGCTAGGACTTCTGTCGCAATTCCTTTGTCCCAATAGTCTGGATGTGTTTTATACCAAACTTCTCCTCGTTTATACTTTTCACTTCCGAGCTTTAATCCAAATAAACCTATGAAATCGTTGTTCAATGTATTTTCAATGGCAAGAGTGTAATTATTAATATTAGTCAATGCATTTTCTGTAATCCAAGGTTTAATTATGGATTTCGTTTCTTCAATATTTTTCGGAATTCCTAATGCGTTATATTCATCTGTTTCAGGTAGTGAAAGAAGCTGATGAATTGACTTCAAATCCGAGAGTTTAATTAACCTTAACCTGGTTCTTGTTGTTTTTATTTCTATAGCCATTTTAGTTAAACAATGGTGTTTATCTGCTAATATAATGTTCTTGTAGGATTCCCCTAAAAAACATATCTCTAAATTCATAGAGAAATACTTGTCAATTCTCTGTTTTACTTGTTATCAGCCTTAGATTACTATTATGAAAATCAGATTTATAATATCATATTAATTAAATATAAAATATCTGTAAATTAAACTCTCCTAGAACGATATTTAATCTTCCATAATACTATAGAAATATAATTTCATCAGCGTATTGTAATACCCCGTTATATTCAATGAACATCAAACTCAGTTACCCTCTGAAATACGCTTCGATATTCAGTATTGTTACTGCACTTGTAGCTATAAAAATTACTGCGTTTAGTCAAGGAGGGTGGGAGAATTTATGGATTTATACAAGTTCATCCGCTTTTATTGTATGTTATGTTTCCTCATATTTTTTAATCGCAAAAAAGGAAAACTACACTAATTTTAGATTGTTTTTTGTTGCCATTTTTATAGCATTGTTTAGTCATTGGATTTTTTGGTACGGATTTCTAGTATTTGGTTATTTTGAATCTATAGTGCAGGGGTATGGTCCTGATTCAAATACTATTAATCCTTTAGATGGCCTTTATATCGCGATAGTATATTCATTCCTTAGCTTATTTTTTTTCGGTTGGATATCTATACCCGTCTCTATATTTCTAAGCTTTTTCTTAAAGCCCCAACGCTAATATTCACTTAATTAGATTTAATTTTTGACATTGACTATTAGGTATATCATTCTGAAATTCTTTAAACTAATTTTTTTCATCATTTCATCATTTCATCAACATTATAACTAAAGTATTAATAACAAATGGGCATTGAAGTAAAAAATATCGCTGCACTTTCAGGACACACCGGTTGTATATATGCCATGGATAGAGGCATCTCTAAACACACAGTTTTTACAGGAGGCAGTGATAAGTTTATTGCACTTTGGAATTTAAAAACCCTGCAAGCTGAAAAATTTGCGGCATCATTGCCTTCAACCGTTTATGCAATTTGTCATATTCCTGAAAAACAATTATTGCTCGCAGGAATAACAAATGGAAGTGTTCTTATACTTGATTTACAAAAGAAAGAAGAAATAAAAATCCTGCAGCATCATACGGCTCCCATTTTTGACATCAAATATTCATTAAAAACTAATTGCTTTTATACTGCCAGTGGGGATGGTAATTTCGCTGTTTGTTCTCTTGATACTCTGTCACTGATTAAAATCAAAAAGCTCTCAAATGAGAAAGTTCGGAATATTGATTTTAATTACACAACATCCGAGATAGCTGTTGCGCTTGGAGATCACAAGGTGCTTGTATTTGACCTCCAGACATTAGGTCTTAAAAAAGATTTTATTGCGCATCAATCTGCTTCATATGTTGTTCGATACAGCCCTGACGGCAAATTTCTTTTAACTGGTGGGAAAGATGCTCATTTGAATATTTGGCAAGTCGGAAGTTATGAATTAGTTAAGTCCATCCCGGCACATAATTGGGCGATTTACGATATCGTATTTAATCCTGATGCTACATTATTTGCCACTGCCAGCCGTGATAAAACTATAAAGATTTGGGATGCAAGAACATATGAATTATTGAAACGTATCACGAAAACTAAATTTGAGGGACATACACACTCTGTAAACAAATTAATTTGGAGTACGTATCATAATTATTTAGTTTCTGTGGGTGATGATAAAATGATTATGGTGAGAGGTGTGATTGATTCTATAGAAGATAAAGTATAAGTAATTTAAATTCAGCCGAACGTCACTTTTATAGTGTAAAACATACTGCTTGATGAATATAGTCTAGATGAAATGCACCACCTTGCACATTCTGTTTTACAGAGATAATTATTGACCCGGTATTTTAAATCAACACATATACTCTAATATGATGATCACAAAATCAACGGCTGGCATAAAGGTTAGCGTTGAACTTCAATACAATGAACAACAATCACATCTTTCATCGCACTATTTTTTTGTGTATAGGATCACGATTAAAAACGCAAGTGATTATACCGTTCAACTAAAAAAACGCCATTGGTATATATTCGATTCAAATGGAATGAAAAGTGAAGTAGAGGGTGAAGGTGTTGTTGGCGAGCAACCCATTTTAATACCAGGTCAGTCTTATCAATATGTTTCTGGATGTAATCTTTTATCAGATATGGGGAAGATGGGAGGTGTCTATATTATGGAACGTGAAATTGACGGCGAAATGTTTAACGTTACAATACCGGAATTTATGATGATAGTTCCTTATAAATTAAATTAGTTTAACTGCTATGCAACCACTTTTAAAAACAAAAATTGAAGAACTGATACAAGAATCCCTTCCTTCCTGGAGGTTTGACAATAATTACTTGTTTAGAGAATTTAAATTCAGAAATTTTGTAGATGCTTTTTCTTTTATGACTGCCATTGCTCTAGAAGCCGAAAAAATCGACCATCATCCCAACTGGAAAAATGTTTATAACGAGGTTTCCATCTGTTTGAATACCCACAGTGCTGGCGGAGTAACAGAAAAAGATTTTAATCTGGCTGGAAAAATTGATAGGTTTTATGTGAAATATGTAGAAAATAAAAATGCCTAATAAATAGATCATGACAACAATCTATCTTAATAAGGCAGTGTAATTGTATCGGGTTCTACAATTACGTAGGTATCATTGTTCTCCAAGTAACTTATTGGAGAATTACCAAAGGTGACAATTTCGTCTTTTGTGATCCCCCATGGCTTCCAATAAATCGACAACACTTGTGCGAACATATCGTCATCCCATGGGTCGAACAAATATTTATTCGGAGATCCGGTCAAAGGAGCCGATTCAATAATGACTCTTTCTTCTGTTAACTGAACGGTATACTCAGCAAAATGATTTAACAGATAATTCGCATAAATAAATCTCGCGCATAGTTCTTCAAATTGAATGGGATGTAATACTTTATTTAAAAACACATCTGTTATTTCTTGCTGTTTCATCCCCACAGCACCGTTGTCTTGTAAGCAAGCTACGATTCCAAAACCATTCATTCCTAAAGAGAAGTTCAGGTTTGTGAGTTCATCTTTATAATGAAATACATCTTTAGAGTATTTGATTTCAAACACCCGAATGCTCCAGAGTTTGGGTCCTTTAAAATCCATCGGAACTACCAAAGATTGTAACAATAAATGAAGTTTTTTTAATCGTTCATTCAAGAATCCGTTTAATTCAAATTCTTTTCCTTTTGCTGTAGATGTTCTAACTTCAATGCTGATGTCTTGGTATAAAACTCCGTAGAACATTTTCGCCATCCATTGAAATAAGCGTTCTTCAGGAACTTTTAATACGGCTTCATATCCTGTAGTAAAAGCTTTTTCTATTTCCTCCTCCAGAGGATTTATTGCGTTTTTAATAACGTCAGAGTGACAAGGCATCCTCATATCCTGATACTGAAGGCTGCTCCCCTCTAACATTTTAAATGTTTTACCACGTAAAGAATACCGATCTAGAATCCATTCAGGAAAAACTAATATCTCTTCATCTAAATCTACATGCTTACCTGATAAGAAACAGGTTTGGGGACTAAATTCAAATGTTCGGAATGGATTGTAAAGCTTTATGTTCATTGAGGCAAAAGTAAAATATTATGAGCACGACATGTTTGAGAGTTGGAGTGGAAAAACGAGCTGTCATCGTTTTACTTATGTTTCTCCTGCAAAGCATTGAGGAAATTCCTTAGGTATTGATCCAGGCAGTGGCGGTATGAACGGTGGTTAGCGTTACGAAAAAAGGCACTTAACTCGTGTTTGCCTAGAGGCTTGTCTATCGATGCGCACATATCTAAAATTTCATCGGTCTTTAAATTCAAGGCTATTTTCAGTTTCCGAAGTATCATATTATTGCTCAGGTGTGCCTCTGGTTCTGGTTGAGGACCTTCTCTTTTTCCGCGTTTGTCAATGATCAATCCGTTTAGGAAAATTGCTAGCTCTGTATCTGAAATTTCAACTAGTAATGGGTCGTCGATTTTTCTCAGCCAGCCGTGAATATTTGCGGTTTGGACTTCATAATCAGCTAATTTAAAAAGCTCAATCATTTTGCGGTCACTAAATTGTAATATGTAGCGAACGCGTCTTAAGATATCATTATTCGTCATCTATTTCTTTTTCCTTTTTTTCTTCATATTTTGAATCTTATCCCCACGCCTTACAGGCTTTTTATGCAATTTTTTAATTCTATCATTGTAGCTTTTTGTATAAACGACCTCTTTACTATTCTTAGCTGATTTCTCATGGAAAGAATCTCCGGACTTTTGAACAGAACGATTTTCAGACTGTATCGCGACTTCTAAAGGCTTATCCTTTTCCTCAGGGGTGAGTTCGCGAGACACTTCTACTTCTTTTGGGAACTCAAGGGCTGGGATAGAGTAGTTCATCAAGCTCTCTATAGCGTCCTTTAATACTGCTTCCTTGTCTGTATATAGAAGAATAGATCTTCCTTTTCTCTCAGCTCTACCTGTTCTGCCAATTCGGTGCATATAGTTTTCCGGGTATAGTGGAGTGTCCAAATTTATCACTGTAGTTATGTCCTCTATATCAATTCCGCGTGATATCACATCTGTCGCGATTAGAATTCTACGGGTTCCGTCTTTGAAGTTTTCTATTGATTTTGTTCGGTAGTTTTGTTCTTTACTGGCGTGAATAACAGAGATTTCAGATTGAAAGTCTAATATCTCGAATAGCCTATTTGCATTAGTCTTCGTGCCTACAAAAATTAATACTTTACTGAATTCTTCTCTGTCCTGAAGCAAATGATTCAGCAGGTTAACCTTAGTGTAGAAATTCCGTACAGCATAAGATTCTTGACTGATATTCTCTAGAGGAGTTCCACTTATAGATATGGTTTTCTTTATGGGGTTAACAAGAAATTCATCTGCTAATTCATCTATATAGTTAGTCATAGTTGCAGAAAAGAGAATGTTTTGCCTTTTTATGGGTAGATAATGAAAGATGTTTTTTAACTGTGTTTTATAGCCAAAATCAAGCATTATGTCGACTTCGTCTATTACAAGTTTTTTGATAGATTTAAGGCGTAATACATTAGTGAGAGTGAGATCATATAATCTTCTGGGAGTTCCGACAATGATGTCGACACCTTCATTCACTGCTTGCTTCTGAGTGCTCATGTTATTGGTGCCACCAAACACACCCACCACTCTTAAACTGATGTATGGCGTAAGCTTTTCAATCTGTCCTACGATCTGAATGACAAGCTCTCTTGTAGGAACTAGGATTAGCACCCTGGGGTTTTGTTGGTCAGAATACTTCAGCTCCTGTAGGATTGGAAGAAGGTATGCGATCGTTTTTCCGGTACCTGTTTGTGCAATACCAACAAAGTCGAAACCACCCATAATAGGAGAAAAGGATTCTTCCTGTATCGGGGTGGGCTTTTCGTGCCCTAAATCGGAAAGAGCATTTTGTAATTGCTTTTTGATCTTAAAATCCTTGAAAGTATGCATTCTGTAAAGTTCTTAAGAAAATCTTTAGTGGAATGACTTTTGCTCAAATATTACTTATACTATTACTCCTAGATAAATATCGTTTTATCTGAACCATCATTGTAGGTGTAAAGTAATCGAGTATGATGATAGTAAACCTCAAAATTATTGAATCCTATTCCCGGATCATTGTTCACTTAACTCAACCACTTTTAAAGCCCAGTTATTCAAGATGAATTTGTGAGATTCAAAATTATCACGATAGGGGCCACACACAATTTTATACTCTGTGTGTTTTGTCACGGATCTTCTAAAAGAAGAAATTTCTCTACATCTTTGTAATCGCCCAACTTAAAATCTATTTGGATATATTGATTACCAAAGTGATTACCACCGAATGATGATGTTATTAATGTATCATTTAGATATTTAAAATTCACCTCCGAGGACAAGTTCCAGTTTTCATTAAGAGTATTCTCGAGCCCAAAAATTTTCTGAAGAGTTTTACTGTATTCAGGCTTAATTAATACTTTCCCAATTAACGAGGTCAACTGCTGGAAATCCGTTTATATGATCAGGGCGTTGCTGTCAGAACTTAATTCACAGACTCGTCCATCCGAATGAGCCCCCTCAAAGGATTTTCCATTAGACTTAGCATAGGAATGAGGTACTGAAGCCATCCATAAGTTAGCTTCATTAAATCCATGTGCAAACACTCCCCAGACCATGTCTGCGCTGGCATTTACTTCTTTTGTTTTCGTAAACGTTACCATAATTATTCGAGTTTTTTTCTCGTAACGATTCGGTTATGCAATTAACGATATATTACACGAATCGAGGTGTTTTCTCTCTATTAGAGTGACTTCAAGAAATAAGTTCAAATCACTTACTCTCCCTTAACTCCGCCCATAGATTTGCGGTAAACACATGTGCTAAAAATCTTTCTCTTCGCGAACCTTAATTGCTTGTCAGAATTCACAAGCTTAGTATAGAGTTGTTTGTTTACTCCGAAGAACTCGTAAGTATTTCCATCAGTAAATGTGATCTCCAGACGTAGCCCTTTGTGCTTAAAATCATCAATCATCGCTGTGGTAGTAGTGTTGGTGAATTCTGCTAAATTCGCCTCCTTCGTAGCAGGTGCAATACTCACTAAGAAATGATATCCATCTATCACTCTACGACTCATCTCCTCTGCCTCTATTGACTTTTCGCCGCCTTCAGGGAACTTATCCGGATGCCATTCTTTTACTAACGAACGGTATTTTTTCTTTAGAGGGGCCAAATCAATTACCCCTTCAACTTCAAATAACCTCTTGTACTCGTTAATTCTTTTCATCTGAACTGCGTTTTGCGGGTGCAAAAGTAGTGAATTCCAGGGCAATAGAAGCTTTCTGCTTTTCGAGTCAGAATCAGGGGTTACCCTTATTAATTACCTATACGCGTTTCTATAAAAGAGGTTCTAGATTTAACCCAAGTTTTCCCGCTGTTTAAGTCCATCTCCTCTAATAGAATTAGATAATCTTGAGCCTTTATGAATTCTTCTCGGAAGATAGATGCTTCGATTAAATTCTGATAAATTGATTGAGTAACTTTCTTATTGATTCTAGCTTTCTTATCATTTAAGTCAGCTTCTGCAAGCTCAGACTCCCAAATCTGAATTGCTTCATTTAATTCGGACTTCCTATCACTACTACCCTTGGGGTTGACCCCTCTTTTAGCTAGTTTTTCAGCTTGTTCTAAATCATCGAAGTCTCCTTTGTTTTTAGGTGCTCGTATAGTCAAAGCTGGATAATTTGCTAATCTCTCTTGAAATTCTAATTCAGCTTGTGCGAAAATAGCATCGTGATTTTCTGGATAAGGAGTCACGACGGTGAAGTTATATGACACTAAGCCATTTAATGGATTTAATGGTTGCTGTACATATTCGTATTGAAGAGCGGTTTATTGAATTTTTTGAGCATATGTATTTAGCCCAAATAACATGCTTAGCACCACTGTCAGAACTTTATTGATTTTCATGAGTTTGATTTTTGTTGCTAGAACTGTTAAGTCTTTAAAAGAGAATGTACTAGTGATGCTCAATGTTAAGTTATAAGTTTTCTAAATGGACATCCTTATTTAGGAGCATGTCTATCATGGGACGACCTAGAGCTGTGGCTGGAGTGAGAACTCCGCCGTATGATTTGCCACCCGGAAGACTTCCAACGTCACCCGCTAAAAGCATGGCGCTTTCACAAATAAAACGGGTGGTGAGTCTATATCCTGGGTCGCCACTTGCGTACATAGAAAATGTTCTCTTTTCACCATCTTCAGCTTCAGCAACGACTAAGCATTTGAAGTGTCCATTCATCATTGTGGTTTCGCTGGGGCCTTCGCCGGGTTTCGGAAGAAATCGCCTTACTACCCGACGTAAAGGGGAGGAGATCAGTAAAATCACAAGGCCGGTAAAGGCTGCTGCCGTAAAGGCCTTGAAACCGCTTTTGAAATACGACCCCTCGTGATACACGAATTCGTGACCGTAGGCCGAGCCACGTTCTTCCATGAGGGCTGCACTACGACGAACCACTCGTGTATTCGCAAAGGCCATGATGAAAGGTCCTGTCCATCTGTCGAGCATGGTGTTTTTAGAAACGGCCATGGTATCGCGGCTCTGGGATGTTTGGTCTATAGAAAAAGAGCCCTCAGGGTTAAGTAAAAACGGATCGCGAATCTTCTTACCCAATTTCAAGTCCGCAATTGCAAACACGGTCTCAATCGTCCCGCCTGAAGCCCCACCTTTAGCCGTGTGATAGCACTCGACACGCTTAACCGCCTTACCCATATTCTCGACAGCAAACAACGTCACCAAGTCCGAAGGGAGCGAGTCATATCCACATGACGGCACAATCCTTATCCCCTTCGCTGCCGCCTCCTCATGGTGCTTGTCTATCATTTCTTTAACCCAAAAATTCTCCCCAGTTATATCCACATAATGTGTTGAGTTCTTCACACAGGAGGCCACCAGTTTCGAGCCGTATATGTGAAAAGGCCCGGCTGTTGAAAGCACCACTTTAGTCCTCTGCGTCAGATGGTCCAGAGCTTCTGTGTCCTCGCCATCGGCCACAATCACCTCCACATCAAGTTTTAAAGCTTTAATGATTCCTCGAAGCTTCACTTCATTCCTCCCCGCAATAGCCCAACGGATGTTAGGCCTAGCATTTTTCGCGAAATACCGAACACACAACTGCCCAGTAAATCCAGTCGCTCCGTATAATACTATGTCGAGTTCTTTAGTCATATGGATGTCTTTTCATTATATTCAAAATTATGCAAAAACTCACCACCCTTTTATGTCTTACGCTCTTTTGCACATGCATGCAGTCGCATGTGTCAGCACAGGACACGCTCCGTGTATTATTCCTTGGAAACAGCTACACAGGGGCTAACAATCTCCCTTCCCTAGTGAGTCAATTCGCTGAGGCTAATGGCGATGTAGTCATAACCGCTATGAATACTCCAGGCGGTCACACCTTGGATCAGCATGCAACGAATGCTTCTTCTTTGTCGCATATCGCTCAGGGGAATTGGGATTATGTTATTCTTCAAGACCAAAGCCAAGTTCCAACCATAGACTACTTCCGCTACAACTTTATGTATCCGGCAGTAGAGAACCTCAAAGAAATCATCTCAGAGCAAAACCCCTGTGCAAAAACAGTAATGTTTATGACTTGGGGTCGTCAAAACGGTGGGATGCAATGCTCTTCAGGAGGGGTTTACTGTAGTGTAGATTTCGAGGATTTCTCTCATATGACAGATACCCTTGCAAGCGCATATACTGAGATAGGGGAGATGGTAGGAGCGATGGTGGCTCCTGTGGGGAAAGCTTGGGACGAAGCCCTCACGTACTCCACATCTAACCTAGTTCTTCATGCTGGAGACGGTTCACACCCTAATTATAGCGGGAGCTACCTTGCCGCGGCGGTTTTTCATGGTCTGATTTGGGACGAATCACCTGTAGGAAACACATTCTCAGGCTCACTCAACATCAATGAGGCAACCTACCTCCAACAGTCAGCCTTTATCACTCTAGGCGATTACGCGGACCTGAACCTGGCAGGCTCCAATGATTGCGTCCTAGTCACCTATGGTAATACACTTGTATATGAAACGTATGCAGATTCTGAATTCCAATGGTTTGATTCAGAGAACCAACTAATCGTCGGGGCCAATTCTAACACATACAATGCAACGGTGTCCGGTACCTACACGATAGAAGTGTTGAGTAGCTCCGGTTGTATTCTTTCTTGTTCTGCGGAAATAGAAGTTAACGGCGTTGAGCAAGCAGTTGTCGATAGATGGGAGTGGGTTGACTCAAGCACCTTGAGAATCAACCAGTCGGATAAATACAGGGCATTAATAACCTCTATAAACGGCCAGATTGTTTATGATCATAGCTTCGTAGGCGACCTACTTTCTTTGCCGAGTTTACCTCAGGGGTTATACCTGGTCACGATTGCTTCTGACGGGGGTGCTTCATGTCCGTTTTTCGCTAAAATCATAAGGTAGCGGCTAATTGACCGAAGCGTAATTTTCTGTCTTTTAGATGATATATGATGGATAGCTTCCATTTTCCGCCTACCTTTTCAGTGAATACACCTACTGGACAAATATTATTCTCACTCATAGCTAATTAGTTAGCATTAATAAATTCAATTTAAATGAAAAATTTAGAAGTTCGCAAATGCCGATGTGGCAAGACTCAAGATCCTAATGGTAATTGTGATGGTTCTCACGCAAACAAGAGCAAGGTGTTGCGCAAAGTTTTAACTTTCGCAATCGTGCTTTTAGG
>CAWVZZ010000030.1:0-14605 GCA_963934745.1 uncultured Flavobacteriales bacterium
CGATAACTCCGTCTCCATATTCAGAGTTCTGAATGGTTCCGCCTGCTTCAGGGCTAGAAGCGTGAGGAATACCGGAGTATGTTCTGATAGAACCTATAGCTCCTTTACGAGATGCTTTATACTGAACATCCTGTCCAGTTCCAGCACTTACGCTGTACTCAGCGTAGTTATTGTAGCCATAAGCTAATGCCATGAAGTAATACGTTCGATGATTCACCAGACGGTTATCGCCCTGAGCGAAAGCATCAGTTGTAATTCTAAAACTATGCTGAATTCCTTCATTCGCACCGTTAGCCATTAGTGTTGGAACGGGAAGTTCCAATTCTGTATCCTGGATATAGTTGATGATAATATCCAGGTCATCAGCTACATCACATTGGAGAATCTTCCTTGCCATCTGCTGGTTGTTAAGGTCAGCAGCAGAAACTTCATTATTTACTAATTGGTAAATCTGATATCCTTGGAAAGTATATGAACGAGTAAGACTATCGTATTCATTGCCATCAACATCCATCTTCGGAATACCTGGATCGAACATTACGTAATCCTCGTGGAAGTTATTAGATAGCGAATTGTCGTTAGTTAAATACAAGATAAGTTCGTTCTCCAGCTCTTGGATGGTTACATCTGGAGCATCTGGTCCACTAACAATCTCGAAGCAGTTGTCAAATAAAGCCTGAGCCTTATCGTCAGCCTGACGCATCAAGCTCACACTTTCTAATGGGTCGCCATTCGTGCCTCTAGCCCAAACTATTCCCATTGTGATGTTATTGTAATCACCAGGTTCAAGCACGAAAGGTCCAGCAGACTGAATGAATCTTCTGTCAGCAGCAGCGTTTTCAGAACTCACTTCGTCCCAAGGCTCTGTTGCTACACCTTCAGTACCCCAGTTGAACGGGTCAGTATCACCAGGAAACATGTAATCTGCGGGTATATCTAGATTAGCTCCAGTAGAAGGATTTACACCGTCACCACCGTATCCCATTTTCTGGCCATTCTTCCAAATACCATTCATGTAGTTATAGTAGTGAAGGGGAGTACTTGGCTCTCCGTTAATAGCGTTTCCACCATTATTGTAATAAACAAAACGTCTCATTCCGAAACGCTCGTTATCTACTACTCCATCACCGTATCCAATCCCTATACCCACATACGGGATACCCAGAGAGTCAACGGCATCGCTAAATACATTTGTAAGTGGATTATCAATTCCATCGGTATCTTGATAAGGACCCTCGAAGAAATCAATTCCTACAGCCGGAGGGTTTTCACCATAACCGAGTGAACCATTTCCAGACTCATCAAATGCATCTCCATTGTAGGCATATCCAAGTCCACGCTGAACATCACATCCCACATAATCATCAGTTGCAAGTCCGATATCAGAATCAACCCATATACCGAAGTATGTATCAGCTAGGGTTTGAGTTCCTTGGTTAATGAGGACATAGTTATGGAAAGTCATGTTGTTTACCTCATCGTTAGTTGCGAATTGGAATACCTGAGCACGAATCTCCATTCCTATAGGCTCTCCCGCTGATTCAGAGTGAACATTACCCTTGTCATTGAAAATCCAGTAGAAGTTCCTATCACCGTATATAGGCACGATGTCTTCTCTACGTCTTTCCTTACAGTCAATTTCAGACAGGAAATCATACCAAGGGTAGTCACCATTAGAAGGATCGTAGTACCCATCACCGTCGTAGTCCATAAATGGACCTAGGTAGTAGTCTTGGTTGAGAGCCGTGTTACCGTGAGCAGGGAAGTCACTGAAATAAGATGGAGTAACATATCCATTGGGAAATTCCTCATCCTCAGTGCCAGCTGCTTTAGCATCGTAATAAGATCGATGTAGTTGTGCGTCAGCTCTTGTCGAAACGAAAAACTTATCGTATTGCTGACAAGTAACTTCATCTACTTCAGCGCCACCGTCGTTAGTTAGTGGTCCAGTCCAGAAGTCATTTCCATTACGGAAAGTAAGAGCGGCTAGTTTAAGCTGCTGGTCAGGGGATATACCTCCCATCCAAAGAGCTCCAGCGTAAAGGGAACTAACTCCACCACCCTTAGGCACCTCATAAGCAGCAGAGCCCGTAGCTCTGTCTTGCCAAAGTGACCCACCGGTTTCAACTAAGGCCTTTACGTTATTCCACTCGATATCTCTAAGCGCCGTAGCGGGAGCACAAGCAGCTGATCTGTGTTGAGCAGTGACTTGGCCTTCATTGTCGTCTGCGCCTCCAGGACCGCCTACTGGAATATATTTATATGCCAGAGCAGGTTGAACTGAAAAAACAGCTACTGCGATAAATGAAAGTATTGTTTTCATCTGATTCTTTGTCATCTTAATTTCTTGCATGATTTGTGACATTATCAAAAGTCAAATTTAAGTCCTAGACGAATTGTACGTGGTATACCCAGATTGAATGGGTTATCTGTATACATCGTGTAGTAATTACGGAATGAATCGGGATTCGTTTGGCTATTTATAAGCGGCTGATACTGTGCCGCGGCTAAGTAACCGTCGTCATCGCTAACTCCAGTAAATCTGTAAACAGAGTTAATGTTTTGAGTGTTAAGTACGTTTCCAACCCAGATATATACGTTGAAATTTATCGACTTAGCATTTGCACCTTCTCCTCCTAGACTGATAGAGAAATCCTTATCGATGTTCATGTCCATGTTAAACTGCCACGGTAGACGAGAACCGTTAATAGAACCTTCAGTAGAAGGGCTAACCTCACCTGTGATAGGTGTAGCTAAATTAGAAGCCGTGTATGGTGTGCCTGAACCTAAGTTAGCAATGAGGTTCATTCCCATATCTGCAAAGATCTGGCTTTCCTTGCCTCCAATCTTTAGCACTGGACCGTCATACGCTTCGCCTCTTCCGTAACGATAATCTACGTTAGCTACAATTCTGTGGCGTTGGTCGTAAGAAAGTGGGCTGATAGAACGAAGGTTAGGAAGACCAGCATTAATTAATGCTAGAGCAGTTTCAGTTGTAGAACCAGTTCCGTCTGCGAATTGCAATGTGTAGTTAGCATTCATACGAACGTTTCCAGTTCTTCTCATGTCGTAACCTACAGTGAAACCCTTTACAGTACCGAAATCAAGATTTCCGAATGCACGGTAAGGACGTGGGTAAGCTCCGGTGAAGTTTCTCACCTGAATCATATCGCGCATCTCCTTATAGTATGCAGAAATCTTTAAGCTTGAAGTTTTCGTAAGTACTTGTTGGAAGCCTAATTCGTAGTCTATTGTCTTCTCTGGCTTTAAATCAGGATTAGAGATTAACTCGTTACGACTCTCGATAAAGAGGTAGTCGACAGGAGAGAAACGGTTGTTAGAAGTAGGTCTCTGTGTTAACACGTCGTAGTGAGCGAAGAATACAGCCTCGTCTGAGATGTTAAATGAGAAAGAGATTCGCGGCATAATGTTTACAGCAGGATTGAAATCCTTAAATGCATCATCTGTAAGCTCTGCTTGTGATCCGTCTTCTGAAGTTAACCATGGAGCTGGGTAAGGCTCATTAACTGCCAGTAGATCTGGGTCGTTAATCTCAGTTCCCTGTGAATTGTACCATGTATCTCCATCGCGGTAACCTACAATAGCATTAGGATCATCTAGAGCGTCAACGTAAACTACGAAGTCATCTCCGATGTTAGATGGCGCAACGAAATCATCACCGCCTTCAATTTGAGTGGCGATAAGTCCGTCTTTCACATCACCTAATGTGTAAGAATCACCCACGACGTAAGGATCCTTCAATACCATTTGGTTCGCATCAAATCTATCCACACGAACACCTACGTTAAAGATGATATCGTCGAATGTGAATTTATCCATTATATAGCCAGAGATGTAAATAGGCTCGAATGCACCTATAGGTCTCTCGTAGAATCCGTCATCGTTCTTCTGGTTGAAGAAGTCGCCTAGGGTAGGGCGTCCAGAAACTAAGTTTCCATATGGGTCGTAACCCGAGTAGCTTACGTAATTAGAACCTTGGTTTAAGAGGTCGTCAGCTCCGAACATGTCTAGAGTGTAGAAATCTGGATCTATTCCGTCGACGTTTATGAAGTCATTTCCGTTAGGATCTAAACCTAGTGCAAGACGTAGGTTTCTGTCGAATTCGAATTGGTTATCGCCTATAAGTCTTCCGTAAGTAACATAGTACTCAGTTCCGATATTACTAATAGTCGAGTCGTTGAGGTTTAACTCCTTAATGTGTGAGTTCGTTGTTAAACGAGCGAGAGACCAAAGCCCTATTGGATTTAGTGCAAAGAATGCATCGCGACGTTGCTCGTACTCAAATCCCATTTGAAGAGCGTGGTCTCCGACATCTGCAGAACCTGCAGCAGTAACTCTGAATTGAGTGTTGTTCGAAATAGAGTAGCTGTCACCCTGTTGACCAATGTAGTTCCAGAGTCCGTAAGTGGAAGCTGGGGTCTGACCATTGAGGAGTGCATTTCCGTTTTGGACTTGAAGAAGACTCTCATAAGGGCCGTCTACAAATGCATTGTAAGGTTCCTCCTCGAATAATGAGAAGTACTGATTGTTGATCGCAGCCAGCTCAGCATTGTGAGTAGACGACTCGAAAGTCACCAGCGTATCCTCCCATCCGTTGTGGACGAAACGCCCAGAAACAGGGTTGTAAGCGTAAGAATCTCTGTTGTAGACATCGAACTTACCTACGTGGCCGTAACGGAAGAAGTTGTCTTTGTGTGTAGCATCTTGAACGTTATAGTAACTCTGGCTGTAGTCTGCCATTATTTGGTAGAAGACGTTTTTCAAGTTGCTAGTGTTGTCTTCTTCATCATTAACAAAGCGTTGGCTGAATTTCGCGTATGCTCTCCAGTCGTAGCTCGTGATTAGATTGTTGTTATCCCAGTTCGTTAATGAATTCGCGTAACTGAACGAATTGTATCTACCTCCTGATGCAGTTGCACCGAAAGTCAAGGTAGTAGTCTCATTAGTATTTACATCGAATTTCGCAACGATGTTAGCGCTCTGTGAACTCACGTTCATACGAGTGTCAACTTTTTTGAAATCATCTGAAGTTAAAAAATCAGCGTTGTAAAGCGCTCCGTTAATTTCACCAGTTGAACTGATGTTTTGGCGAAGTGGGTTAGCGATCAATGATGCTCTAGCTGAATCAGTAATTCTGTTGACTCCACCGAAAGTTGGGCGGGGGTCTTTTTGGTATGTGATGTTTCCTGCAAGGAATAATCCTAGAAGGGGATCAGTTTTCTCACCGTTTTCATCCTTGCGGAAAATAATCGGTCCAGAAGCTACTCCCTCTGCAAGGTTGTAACCGAACTTATCTAAACCGTATACTTTTTCCCCAATTGGAACACCCGAAGAGATAATCTCTCCACCGCCGAACCAAGTTCTGCTTGAACTACGTAGTGAGATGTTAATCACTCCACCAGTAGCATCACCAATGTTAGCTGGTATACCACCTGTTACTACCTGTACCTCCTCAATAGCTGATTTCGGTAGAGCAGAAGAACCACGAATTTTAATCCCATCGATGTAAATCCAAGTTGAAGTGGTACGTGCTCCACGAATGGAGATTCCACCATCTGTACCCGCTGTACTTGCTCCCGCAACTGTAGTCGCGATGGAAGTCGCAGAACGACCGGGAAGTTTATCGATATCCTCACGGCTAACAGTTCCACCAGATGCTCCAGCATCTTTGTCGATAAGAGGAATAGCGTATTCAATGACCTGTGCTTCCTGTACCATAATTCCGGCACTGAGTTCAGAATCTACGAAGTGGATTTTATTAGCCACAATTTTTACACCCGTGATACGATTAGGTTGGTAACCCACGAAGCTGACCAGCACGTCATAAGATCCTGGAGAGATAGGCTTGATGGTGTACTTACCATCGAAGTCAGTATTAGTTCCAGAGACTTGGTTACCGTTTAAGAATAATACGATACTCGCAAAGGGAAGAGGTTCCCCGTTGTCGAAGTCAGTAATAGTTCCTTTTAAAGTACCAGCGCCAATTTGGGCAAAGCCTACACTCGAGTAGAGTAAAAAGGCAGATAATAATGTAATAAACCGAGTCATTTGCAGGTGTATTTCTAGCTTTTCTATAGAAAGCGTAAATATAGGGTTTTATCTGCGAGTGTGAAAGAGTGTGAAATCGTATTTTTACAATCGATTCCTAAGCCGATTCCACCACGAGTGATCTCTACCTGTAGCTTGTCTTCTCGAGTGTTTCTGACCATCCCTCATCCTGAGTTGGGTTCCCTGGTCTTGCATCTCGTAGTGCTCCCTTTGACGCTCCTTGTAATACCGTTCGAGTTCTCTATAAGCTGCTTTTTCTCTTTTGATTGCCTGCCTATTAGATTTTTTCTGTGAGTACTTGATTTTAATTCCTTGAAACCAACCTATTTCGGTTTGGGCTTGCACTTTAGAAGACCCCTGTGAGGAGACTAGAAACACTAAGCTTAATATGATGTATTTCACACCCTTCATTTTTCTGCTTTTAATTGATGCTCAACCTCGATTAAAGTGCTGACGGGCAGATGACAAGCTCCCTCTCTGCACACAAAGAATCTCAAATCTCCCGAGCTTGCTTCTGAGGGAAATTTCCCCTTCAACCATCCAGGCTGTCCCTCCACATCCTCACCTCCCGCGAGCATTGTCTGAGGCCTGAAGGTTCTATATAGCTCCACCCTTGCGTCGTGCATGTCTTCATCGCTTGTTGCAGTAATGGCCACTTCGAAATATGGTTCCGAACGCATTAATAAGACTTGCGCCCAGCCCGTTGCCCTTCTGATGTTGTGGCTGTCTTCCCAAGCTGCAAGTAACATTCTATCACATCGCTCTATCCAATCTAACCTCCCTTCGTATCTCCCTAATTTAAATAAATTCCTTGCCATGGTTGAGTTTGACGACGGTATCACGCTGTCATCATTCTCTTGCGTTCTAGCAAATAACCCTTTGTCGTCTGATGATGTATACCAAAAAACTCCCACCTCAGTATCATAAAACAAATCAAAGCTCACCATCATCAACTCCTTTGCCTCCCCTAACCATCGAGGATCGAACGTCACCTCATACATATCCAGACAAGCCGCTATTGTAAAGGCGTAATCCTCTAAGAAGCCATTAGTGTGCGCACCCTCTTTCTCGTGATATACGTGGTACAATGAACCATCCTCTTTCCGTTCTTCATTCAGGATAAATAAAAGCGCTTTCTTCGCCCTTTTCAAATGCTCCTCATCCTTAAACGCTCGATACGCATCAATTAATCCTGAGACGGTCAACGCAGTCCAAGAAGTAAGCACCTTATCATCTAGACCCGGCTTCACCCTCGTTGCTTCTCGATGATTTGCCAGCTTCGCATTTATCACCCCCATCTTTTCGAGCATTTCGGAAACGCTAACCCCTAATTTCTCAGCTAAAACCTCATCGCTCAACCACCTCATGAGCACGTTGTTTCCATGTTCCCAATACGATCCCCCCTCTATGTCGTACACGAGTTCTGCCATATTGAATTCCTCCACCGTCAACACTTCCTCTAGCTCAGCTTTAGTCCAAACATAGTACTTTCCCTCCTCCCCATCTGAATCCGCATCAAGCGCACTTCGGAACCCCCCAGCATCATCCTCCAGTTCAGTACTTAGGTAATTCACTATCCCATAAACGACCTCCTTATACCTATCATCCTCGAATACCTGCCATGCGTGAGAGTATGTCGTTAGAAGCTGAGCATTATCGTACAGCATCTTTTCAAAATGCGGAACTTTCCAGTCCGAATCTACACTGTACCGTGCAAATCCTCCCCCTGCTTGGTCGTAAATGCCACCCCTGCACATCGCGTTGAGGGTAAGCTGTACTTGAGCGAGCGCGTCATTATCTCCTCGGACTACTCCGTAATGTAGAAGGAAGTCCAGGTTAGTTGGCAGCGGAAATTTAGGTGCCCCCATAGAAAGCCCCATCTCTCTATCCCATCTTTTCCTCCATTCATCAACTTCACGATCTATGCTTGCGCCGCTAATGTTGCACTGAGTCCTTGACCATGGACCTCCATGAAATTCACTTCCCTTTCCGCCTTTAGGTGCAGATATTAACTCGGTATTTGCCACCCCACGAGACAACTTTGTGGCGTACTCGAGCATCTTATCGTAATTAGAATTTTTTAAGGCGATAATGCTTTTCAGTCTATCGATAAAATCGTTCTTCCGAAAATACGTACCGCCGAAAACAGGTCTCCCATCTGAAAGAGCAATACAATTCAAAGGCCAACCCCCACGACCTGTCATAATTTGGACTGCAGACATGTAAACAGCATCCACATCAGGCCGCTCCTCCCTATCCACTTTTATCGAAACGAAATTGTTATTTATGTACTCCGCCGCCGCTTCGTCCTCGAAAGTCTCGTGTTCCATAACGTGGCACCAATGACACGCGCTATAACCTATGCTGATAAACAACAACTTATCCTCCCGCTTTGCTTTCTCAAAAGCTTCATCTCCCCACGGCATCCAGTCTACGGGGTTGTGAGCATGCTGCTGTAGATACGGGCTCGACGAATTTATCAATTCGTTAGTGTGTTTATAGACTGTCGTGTCCTTCATCTCATCAGAACTTAATCCACACGATTGTATGGCTACAATAGTAATTATCGTTAGCAGAAAATGAAGTTGTTTCATTTGGTGACATTGAAGGGGGGTGATTTATATGTGTCTAAATTAGTGAGATTTGTGTAATTATTTCACTTTTCAAGTCGCTACCTTTGAGCCGGATAATTCAGAAAACCATGCCACTAACGACTACAGACTCTTCTATTGCATCTTTAATTCAGAAAGAGCATCAACGTCAGCTTGAAGGAGCTGAGCTTATTGCTTCTGAAAATTTCACTAGCGATAGCGTTATGTCTGCACAAGGATCCATCCTCACGAACAAGTATGCGGAGGGTTTGCCTCGCCGTAGATACTATGGTGGGTGCGAGTTTGTAGACGAAATCGAGCAACTTGCCATAGATAGAATTTGTGAGCTATTCGGAGCTGAGTGGGCGAACGTCCAGCCTCACTCTGGAGCTTCTGCTAACTCCGCTGTGATGCTAGCATGCCTATCGCCCGGAGATAAAATCCTAGGCTTCGACTTGAGCCACGGCGGCCACCTCACTCACGGTTCTCCTGTAAATTTCTCGGGAAAACTTTACAATCCGGTTTTCTATGGTGTTGAAGAACAAACCGGAATCGTCAACATGGACATCGTCGCCGAAATAGCCGAACGTGAAAACCCCAAAATGATCATCTGCGGTGCTTCCGCATATGCACGGGATTGGGATTACGCCCGCTTCCGCGAGATAGCCGACAGCGTAGGAGCCATTCTCCTTGCCGACGTTTCTCACCCAGCGGGCCTAATCGCCTCAAAGCTTCTCAACGACCCCATGCCTTATTGCCATGTCGTCACGACCACTACCCACAAAACCCTACGCGGTCCACGTGGCGGAGTCATTATGATCGGCAAGGATTACCCTAACCCATGGTTGAAAACCAATCCCAAAGGCATCATCCGACCCATGTCTGCCATCCTCGATTCCGGAGTTTTCCCAGGCATGCAAGGCGGCCCTCTCGAGCATGTAATCGCCGCGAAAGCTGTCGCTTTCGGTGAAGCCCTCAAACCCCAGTTCAAGGACTATTGCGAGCAAGTAATAGCCAATGCTCAAGCCATGGCTTCAGCTTTCGTCGATAGAGGTTACGACCTCATCTCCGGCGGTACCGACAACCACCTCATGTTAATAGATCTCCGTAACAAAGACATCACCGGTAAGGCCGCCGAAATCGCATTAGGCCTAGCCGACATCACCGTAAATAAAAACATGGTACCCTTCGACACCCGCTCTCCCTTCGTCACCTCAGGCATGAGAGTCGGCACTCCTGCTGTCACCACTCGCGGATTAGTTGAATCTGATATGGTACAACTAGTTGCCTGGATGGATGAGGCAATCGTGAATTCCTCTAACGAGGATGCTTTGCGTAAAATCAGTGCCGCTGTTAGGGCGAAAATGTCTGTCTATCCTCTCACGGTATAGGTTTATACCGTAAAAAAGTCAACCAACTGGTTGACAAATTCCCTAACGTTTTTACTTCGGGCGTTCCGCTGGCGCTATAGAACCGTCGGGGCTGGTTAGAAGGATTATTTTTTCTACCTCGCCTTCGTTAAACAACATTCTGATATGTGAGCAGGTAGCTTTGTTGATGCTGATGTTTGAGGGATCGTCGAGGACGTAGTACTCAATAACGCCATTACCGCTGACGTCGACCTGATGAAGTTTGCCATTTAAAAATTGAGCGTCGAGTTGCTTGCCGGAGATTAGGTTTTTCAAGCTGTCGTTAGCCACACTCAGAACGAGGGCGTTGTTGAGTAGAGATAATGTGGAGGGTTTGTTGTCGGAGAGGGTCATAACTACAGTGTCGCCACTGAGCTCATCACCTTTGGCCCAAACCACAGGATCACCAAGCAACCAAACCTCATCGTTCTCCATATTCCAAGAAAGTGAGTCACCCATTCCCGCGAACGAGTCCTGAAAAAACTCGACTTTGCCTGTGGCGAATAACCAATCCCCTCGTCGCATTAACTCGCGAGTGGATAGTACTAGTGTGTCTCCGTTTTCAATATTAGTTGCTATAGCTTTTTGTAAGCTGTCACCCTTTACGATGTCGATCTCCTCCCACCTGTTTGCGTAAACTCCTGTCACTGTCATGTTCCCTGTTGAATCTACGACCATCACGTTACCCCAAGCCGTGCCGTAATTGTCATCTTTAGAAACTGCGATGCTGTCGCCGGCGAGCATACCGCCAGAATCACGGATGCTTGCGTCTCCAGCGAACCAACCCATTCCAGTCTCAAAATTAAATCTGCCCCTATCGCAAAAGATTTCAGCTCCACCCACTTTTAAATGGGAGGTTTTGAATAATAGAAGGGTCTTGTCGTTTCTGTCGAGGCCGAGGGAGTCAGAGGTAATAATATCTTTGTTTTCTATCATGATAACATTGCCACCTGCATAAAGGCGGTCGGAAGCAGAACTGTACAAACCGCGATCGCTTTCTAGGGTTCGACGACCTTCAATTATTTTCGAACGCTCTGTGTAAGAGACGATCTTAGTTTCTAACCCGTAGAATAAAGTGTTGCATTCAATGTGCATGTCTTCATGCTGAAAAACGACACCTTCAGAAACAGTAATGAGCTGTTCGTCGGGGTATAGGACAGCATAATTTGCGGTTAATGTGGTGGAGGGTTGTTGGCGAATAATAACGTTGCTGAAGACTTCGAACTTGCCTTCTTCATGACGGTATGCACTATCGCATGTGAGGATAGCATCCCCGAAGCCTAGTTTTACGTCTCCGATTAATCTACTCGCATTTGAAATGGAAGGATCCTTTTCTATGACGTCGGCGGCAAGGATTTGGATTCTGTGGGTGGTTTGGGCGACTGGGGAGAGTGCACACAAAAAAGTGAGGCTTGCCCATAAAAATATTTTCTTCTTGTATTTTTGTTGAAAAGTCATCTTATCACCCCAGCAGCGACAGTTGCGTGCGTGCTAGGATCGACTAAGATAAACGCACCCGTGGTGCGATTATTACGATAGCTATCAGAAAGTAGGGGGGAGGCTGTTTTAATTGTGACTCGAGCAATGTCATTCATCTCTACTATCAAACCCTCCTCATCTCTATGAAGTGTGTTGATGTTGATGCGGTAGAGGATGCTTGTGATTTTTGCGGGTATTTCTTGAGTGGTATGCCTTATTACCAGTCTAGTAGAAAGGTTAAGGGGCTTTTCGTCAAGCCAGCAAATACGAACGTCTAATTCTGTGGTTATGTCGGGTTGATTATTAGGTCTAACAAGCATACCTCCACGAGAAAGATCGATGTCGTCATCTAATGTCATGGTGACACTTAGAGGAGGGAAGGCCTTTGTGAGCTTTTCGGTTCCAGAAAAAATGGAGTGTATTGTCGTTTCGCGTCCACTTGGAAGGGCTACGACCTTATCGCCGGGTTTGAAAACGCCAGATGCTATACGTCCAGCATAGCCTCTGAAATCTCTGTGCTCATCGGTTTGGGGTCGTATCACGTATTGGATGGGGAATCGACAGTCTTGAAGGTTCCTGTCTGCCCCGACGTGAACGTTCTCTAGGTGGTGAAGAAGGGTAGAGCCACCAAACCAAGGCATGTTTTCGGAAGCCTTCACCACATTGTCCCCATTGAGAGCGCTGATAGGAATGAAGGTGATGTCGGTTATATCTAGTCGCGAGCTGAAGCTTCTGTATGCACTTACAATTTCTCGGTATTTGTTTTCGTCGAACTCGACCAAATCCATTTTGTTCACACACACCACAAGGTGTCGGAGACCTAATAGAGAGGCTATGAAGCTGTGACGATGGGTTTGTTCTAGGAGCCCATGACGCGCATCTATAAGTATGATGGCCAAATCCGCAGTGGACGCTCCAGTAACCATGTTTCGAGTGTACTGAATATGTCCGGGGGTATCAGCTATTATGAACTTTCTGCGCGGAGTGGCGAAATACCGATAAGCCACATCTATCGTTATGCCTTGCTCCCTTTCAGCTCGCAAGCCGTCGGTGAGTAAGCTCAAATCTACTACCTCAAGTCCTTTTTGTTTCGAAGCTTTTTCCACGGCTTCAAGCTGGTCCGCGAAAATGCTTTTCGAATCGTAAAGCAGTCGCCCTATCAGCGTGCTCTTTCCGTCATCGACACTACCGGCAGTTGTAAAACGGAGTAGTCCGTTGTGGTTCGAAGTGATGTTAGTATCGCTCATCTTAAAAGTATCCTTCTTTTTTCCTGTCCTCCATAGCGCTCTCACCTCTCTTGTCGTCCATTCGTCCGCCCCGTTCCGTTATCCTTGTTGCGGCCACTTCGTCTATTATTTTCTCTACTGTATCGGCATCGCTTTCGAATGCTCCAGTGATAGTTAAGTCGCCAAGCGTACGGAATCTCACCCTCATCATTTGTGGGTTTTCTCCCTCTCGGAGTTTGAGAAAATCGGAGTAGGCAAGGATTTGACCATCGCGTTTAATGCATTCCCTTTCGTGCGAAAAATATAGACTAGGGAGGTTGATTTTTTCCTTTAGGATGTAATTCCAGATGTCTAGTTCTGTCCAATTGTTCAATGGAAACACTCTGAAATGTTCACCCGGGGCGTGCATTCCATTAAATAGATTCCACAATTCGGGCCTTTGATTTTTAGGATCCCATTGACTGAAATCATCTCTATGCGAGAAGAAACGTTCCTTCGCCCTAGCCTTTTCCTCATCTCGCCTAGCTCCTCCTATACACGCATCAAATTTATTGTCTTCGACAGTTTCAATAAGAGTTGTTGTTTGGAGTTTATTCCTACTCGCATTCATTCCAGTCTCCTCCTGAACCCTTCCTTCCTCTATTGTTTTTTCTACTGATCCCACGATAAGATTAGCACCTAGTTCCTGGATAAGACGATCTCGGAATTCTATCGTTTCTGGGAAATTATGACAAGTGTCAATGTGCACCAGTGGCATAGGGATTCTTGCGGGATAAAACGCTTTCGCTGCAAGATGAGTTATTACGATGCTGTCTTTCCCTCCACTGAAAAGAATAGATGGTCTATCGAATTGGGCAGCAACTTCTCTAATAACGAAAATAGATTCAGCCTCTAATTCGCTTAGATGATCGAGGTTGTATGTATCAGTTTTTATCATCCCTTCCTAATCTTCCGTATTTATACCAAACCCTCTCATGGGCATAATAAATCACCATCTTTAAAAAGAATTCGATCACAGTTACAATAGTAGCATCTTTCACATCACCTAGTACAAAATATGCAATAGTAAAGGTAGTGACTGATGCCAAAACTCTCCATGTGAGGGCTTTTGTTAGATGTCTAATACGGGATTTTTTCGAGTCCAAAGTCTAAATAATTTCAGGGATTTATAATCCTACTATTATTGTGCGAATTTAGGGTGTTTTGCGAGTTTTTCCTCAACTGTTTCCCAATCCTCAAAATGAAATCCCCTGTCATCGATATACACTGTTGCAGCGAACTTGCTATTACTCACATTATCAAACAGGTGGCTCATCTCGTACTTCTCCAACCACTCTTCAATTACGAGTGCCGGTCTAGAGCTCATTATTCTCAACACGTAACCTCGGTCTTTAAGTCTCTGCAATACTTCCATGGCGCCATCCATAGGTGGGTCGTATGCATTTTCGAGCCCTTGAAAACCTTTACTGTACTTGTGAATTACCCCATCAAAGTCAACCGCCAGTGTTTTCTTTTTGTCTAAGGTTTTTAGCTCCTTTGAAGGCATTGGTTTATCCTTAAGAATCCTCATCACACACTCATCCACAGACAAGGTGCCCGTATCTAAGTCGATGAATTTTTCAGAAGGAGCTTCGTAATTGCCCACGTGATTATCTTCTCTACCTCGTATCTCAGTTGTGTGCACATAGATCTCTGCTACCTCACATTCCGACTTCAATTCCTCTCTAATAATCTTGTAAGGAGAAACTACGGAAACAATGACAGCCTCTCCTTTTGATTGGAGGTATTTAGCTATGTTTTGGGCTTTACGAATATTAGCTATTCGTCCTTC
>CAWVZZ010000031.1:0-14521 GCA_963934745.1 uncultured Flavobacteriales bacterium
CCTTGAGCCAAACAATAAACCAATTGATTTCCTACGAATTGATTACTAGCAATTTGAACATCTGCAACAATAACATTAACGACATCCTGCGTTTGACAACCCCCAACAGTAGCAGTTACTGTATAATCACCAGACATTGCAGTTGTCGAATTTGATATAGTTGGAGATGATGAAGTGCTGTTATACCCATTGGGCCCTATCCAAGAATAGTCGACTGCGTTGCTACCATTGCCTGAAACAGTTGAGATTAAGTTAATTGGGTTTTCACTACAAACTAAAATATCTGGACCTGCGGTTACATTAAGATCTAATACTTCAATCGTAACAGTAGAGGTGGCATCAGTTGAATTAGGGCAAGTACTTGTTACACTATAGGTTGTTGTAGTTGTCGGTGAAGCTGTAACAGTATTTCCTGTGGTGCTATTTAAACCAGTTGCAGGAGACCAGGCCCATGTGCCATTACCGCCTGATGCTTCTAGCGTTACAGAAGCTCCGTTACAAATAATAATATCTGAAGAGGGAGTAATTGTTACTGTACACTGTGCAGACAAGCCAAAAGAAAAAGCAATAGCTCCAAACAGCAATAATGTTCTCATAGTGGTTAGGTTTTCGAATGAAAAGATAGTGATTTTAAATTAGTTGACAATGTTGTGGGAGTCTGTAAACAGTAACAAAAAAGCTGGTTCTGTCGCTTCTACCGAATTTAACCGATTTCAACTGATAAAATCCAAATGTTTAAAAATGAATTCACCTGAAAATCAGTTCTTTATATATTTACCTGATTCAATTTTTGATAAAGAAAAGTAACAAAATAGTCAGATGCGACAGAACCCTAAATTAGGTAAGCAATTTGTCCAACAGTTATGAAGACGTACAATGTAAGTCGTCAGCATAAGTTGGACAGGAAGGTACTAATATTAGTAGACACTTTTAAAATTTGAGGTGTACAAGTAAACTTTTTCGGGGATTACTCACACTGCTCCCGCAGTGCTCGTGATCGGGTGCGGGCCTTACATCCTAAAATCAAAAGCCCGACACTTTGTGTCGAGCTTTTGATTTTTGTGACCCTGTAGGGATTCGAACCCCAAACCTTCGCATCCGTAATGCGATGCTCTATCCAGTTGAGCTACAGGGCCGTTAGTGACCAACCGTTGGAAACGGACGGCAAAGATACTTACGTTCTTTTGAAGGGCGATGAAAAATGGGGGATTTCTTTAGGTTCGACAGAAAAATGGGGGAAATAAGAAATCCGCACCGGTAGCGAGGGATGAAACCGAAGTCTCAGTCCTTTGCATACACCGATGCGGATCCTCCAGGCCCCTTCACCTGAACCGGGTTGGGGCGCCTACGAAAGCTAACGTGAGTTAGTTTCATGGGTCTGCTCAATTGTGACCTAAATCTAAACTGAACAGCTGGTACCTCCGGGATCTTAATCCATGCTGTCTAATGACTGCGGCGGTATCCTTTCCGTTTTATAACACTGAGGGAACCTCTGCGTTTTTATTCGGTCCGGCGCCGGTGCCTTGCGGCCACACGGGGTCGATGCCCTTTGGAATACCGAGTTTTACCTTAATTGGCTACACTCGGCTTTGCTAAATGCACTCCTCATACGAATTAGTGGTTTATTACTTCTTCAATTCTGAGAACTACATCAGCGATTTTCGAACGGCTGGGTATTTAACTTA
This sequence comes from uncultured Flavobacteriales bacterium, assembly GCA_963934745.1. Classification (GTDB taxonomy): domain Bacteria; phylum Bacteroidota; class Bacteroidia; order Flavobacteriales_D; family Sanyastnellaceae; genus UBA974. Next base: position 1,686 of record CAWVZZ010000031.1, read on the forward strand.
TCTGGGCGAACCATAATAGTGTTAATCACTCCGCTGCTTCCGTCATTTTGAAACCAAACTCGTTTGAACTAGTCGTGAACACTAGGCTCACTCTATTTTCTCGTCGTTTTTCTGGCGCTTACTTCAGAGTCCTCAAGCATTAACACTTAATTGTCTGAACCTTACACGAGATCCGGCTGAACATCTCCTCCTGCGATTTGATAGTACACCCAGATTGCCTCCTCCAACTTAGTGTCGCGAGACACTTATATTGGATCCAACTACTTATGAAATCTTTTCCGAGGATCTTATTTCTCAAACAGTCGCATTATTTCTTTTATCATAGGTTTACTCCGCTATTAAGCTTTGTCACTTCTAGATTAAGTGAATAATGATGAGTCAAAATGTTTTTCCATTTGCCAACGCTTGCGAACTTTGCAGTTTACTCCCGTGATACCTTTCGATATCCGACCATTCTCAGGTCTTGACGCTTTTCAAAATCGAAATCCCATCCACCTTCGTGTCTGGGATAGCAATCTAAACCTCAATCGGTCTAGCGTCCAGGTAGATTCACATCTCTGCTTCAGCTATCTATCTGTGGCTTTTGTTTTTCTTTCTCAAGACTCACTCCCTTTCGGGACCCCTTACTCCTCTCGGCTGCCTTTAAAAGGAACAAGTCCCTTTTAATCGCTCTGGGGGTTTAGCCACTTTGCTTGACACAAATAAGCAACTATTTTATAATGCTAGTCAAATAATAAGGGGTGAAGGAATCAACACGTTTTCAACAGCTGTTATTAACAATTGTTCATTCAGCTTTAAAATACCTGATACTTACAGTAGCAGGAAGTTGTTTAGGGAAGGTTCTAGAGCTGCTAACGTCAATATTTAAGCCAGCCTCTTTAGCCATAGCATCATATACTGGGACTTCAACAATGTACTGATCGGCAAAGCCGTGTGTAGCATCGTATGCAGTAGCCGGCATACCGCCTTGCATGTCTGCTGCGTCTTCCGGTGTAATCGTGTGAAGCTCCACTACTAGCAATCCGTGTTTAGAAACATAAGGAGACCATTTCTTAAAATGCTCCTTTAGGCTTTGCTCCACATCTCTGAGTTTTAATCTCTCTCCTCTAAAGGCAAAAGCACCCGTAGATACAGCTGTTTCAGGGCGTTCAACTAGCGGCCTATTAAAGATTCTATTGTGGTCGAGAAAGGACCTCACGCTCATTAAGTCGCCTAATTTAACACTATGTAAACCCCACAAGTCAAGTGCCAACTTATCTGGATCACCAATATCTCCCCAAATAAAATGCCCATCCACTCCCTCCTGTCTGAAATGATCTGAAGTGGCAATAAGAGCCTCTTGATTGAAATCAGCACCCACTAGTTCTAGGGGATGACTGTCAAAATGCTGACCTCTTAGAGTTTCGTTTTTTATGACTTCGTGTAAGTGCAACAGTAAAGCACCATTACCACATCCCATGTCACACAAACCCTTCGGTTGCTCATCTAGAGGAGCATCGAACACAGCCTTTATGACACCGTCAAGATGATTGAAATAAGCCTTGTGAGCTCCTCCTGAACCCCAAACGTTTAAAGTTCTATCAACATGTATCTCGTTTTCTCCTGGTTCTATTCTCCAGAGATAAGCCCCATCACCGAAGATTAACTCCTTAGTCCAAATAAAAGTCCTTGTATAAGAAGTAGTAACTCCATAAGCAGCTGAACGCTTTAGAAAGAACGCTCCTTCTTCTGTCCTATCCCAGCCGAATGCATGAAGGATTTTACCCCATGCTTCTTGTCTAGACTCATGCATTCTGACTACAGCAGCGTCATGAACCTCCCAAGAATCAATAGGCTTAGTTCCATTGATAGTACCTAAAGTAACAAGCCACGGGGCAACAAGAGCCCCTTCTAGATGATGCTTAATTCTTCTCATAATACCTGTGTCAGGCATATCGCTTACGGCGTCTAACAGAACATCCATTGCAATGATAGCTGAAGAACTCAGTGGCTTCATAGGCGTGTTCCACTCACCTACTATTTCCTGTAACCATACACGACCAGTATCATATGATTTCGAATGACTATACCAGTCAGTAGGTTTAACTCCGACAGCTGGGCGATAGTTAATCTTATCTTCTGATCTAACTGCCTCTAATAGACCCTGTGAACAGAGCATACGCAATGCCACATTTAAATATCCGGAATTAGCTCTGTATTCGGCAGCAAGATCATCGACATCACCACTTGATCTAAATACGCGCTCGAGAAGGCCACTTTCATCTAAGATGGGAATAACACCGCACATTGCAAGACCATCTAGATGATGGAATAATCGCTGTCTGTGGGCTTGGCGCTCTTCTTTTTCCATGTTGTTTTATTACCTAAGGACTCTAGTTATAGCATCTCTATGAACTAGAATTGCTATCGTCTTCGCTTTGAAATAAGCCATTGAAATATACTGTCGTCCACCGTATAGGTTATTCGTTCCCCAACTGTTTTTAATAACGAAATATTTCTCTCCGAACTGATCTGTTGCTAGCCCTACTATATGCATTAGGTGATCGTCTGTGGTGGTTTGGTTATCAAAACCCTTCTGCCTAGACTCTTGAGTCACGATAGCCTCTTGGATCTGTTCAGTCCACAACTTATCCTCCTCGCCTTCAGCTGGCAACAAAGCCATACCGTTCTTAAAACTAAAACCTTTCTCACTCACGTCAGCATCCCAAGCCACAGAGTAACCAGCTACGACAGCTGTTTCTACTGCGCGACGCAAATCTTCTATAGGCACATTATAAAAGAATCCGCGGCTGAAATTGTCAGGAACCTCCAGAACGAAACTCGTTCCAAAAGGATGATGAGAAAAAGATGTGATATTCATATAAGCCGATGGATCTATTCCTAAGTAATCTCTAAAAGATACCGGCGTATAGCTTACTCCATTAAAATCAAAAGTTTCTGGCAACTCACCTATTGAAGAATCGAGAATAGCTGAAATTGTTTGTTTCCAGTTAGGATCTAGTTTACCACTGGGTTTTTTAACCAAAGCTTCTACGGTTGCAAGTAAAGCTTCATCCATTACAGCATGGTTATGGACAATCTCACCATCTGATAAACCGGTATAAGCCTCTTGAGGAGCTAGCCCCCATCCAGCAGCAGCGTTAATAACGTCATGACATAAACTTCCGGCGCTAAACTGTTGTTTACCCTGAAAACGCAAATACATCTCAGCCTTCAATGGGTATGTGTAGCGAATCGTTGTCATCTCACTTATATCGACGACATGCCCCGAGATTCTAGCTGCCTCAGATTCTAAAAAACTCGAAGTAGAATAGCTCCAACATGTCCCCGTTCTCCCTTGATCCTTAACAGAAGTAGCCGTTAATTCAACTAGTGGCTTAAAAGTATATTTAAACTCAATATCCTGTGCGTTGGCACTTGAATATCCAGAAAGAAAAAACGCTGTAAATGTTAAAATTCCTATGATTTTATGAATGATGTTTTTTTGCATGGCTTAAAAATACGAACTTGGGCGCCATGAATAAAGTTTTGGCACTGTTTACATTTTTGGGTCCTGTTATTTTAATAGCCCAAACCACTCCCTACTTCCAACAAAAGGTCGACCACGTGATTAATGTCACCCTCAATGACGAAGCCCACGAGTTAGACGCTGAGATTACTACCACCTACACTAACAATAGTGCAGATGAGCTTAGTGAAATTTGGATGCACCTTTGGCCTAACGCATACAGCAGCGCAAAGACAGCAATGGCTAAACAACAGTTTAGAGACGGGAATATGTTTATGTTCTATGCATTAGCAAAAGACCTGGGAGGAATAGAAGGTTTAGATTTCAAGGTGGATGGAATTAGTGTTCGTTGGGATTTCGATGAGGAGAATCCAGACATTGCAGTCATTAAGTTGAATTCGCCTCTAGCTCCAGGGGGGACTATAGAAATCTCAACTCCATTTAAAGTAAGGATACCGAGTGGGGAAATTTCACGACTAGGGCACGTCGGCGAATCATACCAAATCACTCAATGGTACCCAAAGCCAGCTGTTTACGACAGAGATGGCTGGCATGCGTTACCCTACCTAGGTCAGGGAGAGTTCTTTTCGGAATTCGGCACCTTTGACGTTTTTATCACATTACCCGGCAACTATACAGTGGGTGCTACTGGGGATATGCCTTTAGATGCTGACAACGAAGCTGAGATTAAAAGGCTGAATAAGCTCGACAGTGATACAAGGGCTTATTTCAGAGTAATAGAGGAGAAAGGTTTGGATTTCTCAAATAATAACGAATTTCCCGAGTCGGTAGCCTGGGAGAAAACACTTCACTACCATCAGGAAAACGTGCACGATTTCGCGTGGTTTGCCGATAAGAGATTTAAGGTGTTAAAGGACTCGGTAGAGCTGCCACATTCGGGAAGGTTTGTAACGACATGGGCAATGTTCACCCCTAATGAAGAAGAACTTTGGAAGGACGCTTCAGACTACTTAAATAAATCAACATATTACTATTCCCTTTGGAATGGTGATTATCCATACAACCACGTAACGGCTGTTGACGGAACTATAAGCGCAGGGGGCGGAATGGAATATCCAAACGTAACCGTTATAGGCGAAAGTGGAAGTGCTTTTTCATTAGATGTAGTTATCGCACATGAAGTGGGCCATAATTGGTTCTATGGAATACTGGGTAGTAACGAGAGAACTAATGCATGGATGGATGAAGGATTGAATTCATTTAATGAGACCAGGTACTTGATTGAAAATTACGAGGGGAAAGATTTAGGTGTTATCTCAGGACAGTTATCCCCCAAGTGGATAGAAAGACTAGACCTTACAGATTTTGAGTATAGATGGATAGATGAGCTGGCGTACATTTTTCCTGCAAGATTTGGCAGCGATCAAGCATTACAATGCCATAGCGATGCGTTTTCTTCCATCAACTATGGAGCTATGGTGTACAAGAAAACAGCAGCAGTCTTCGGGTTTTTAAGGCAATATCTAGGCACGGAAAGATTCGACACCGCTATGAGAGCTTATTTCTCAGAGTGGAAGTTCAAGCACCCCTCTCCTAGTGACCTTCAGGCTTCTTTAGAGAAGTCTTGTGGTGAAGATCTCAGCTGGTTTTTTGAAGGATGGATTAAATCTACTGAGAAAAATGACTGGGCAATTGTTAAAGTTAAAAAGACGGATAACGGCACTGAGGTGAAATTAGCGAACCGAGGAGGGCTGTCGTCACCTGTAGAAGTTGTCGTATTTGCAGGTGATATGGAGGCGGGAAGGGTTTGGTCTGAAGTGGGAGGACCTAATGATGTAATTAAAATTGAAGTGCCTGGGAAAGGTGCGACTCGAGTTGAAATAGATCCGGGGAGATATGATTTAGACTACGACAGAAAGAATAATAATTCAAAAACATCTGGGATATTTAAAAAGGTCGAGCCGCTGCAAATTAGAATGGGCACAAGGCTAGAGGATGGAACTAAGACTCAGCTTTTCTGGTTGCCTGTCACTGCGTGGAATGCGCTTAACGGCCTGATGTTGGGAGCTACATTCCATAATACCACCGTTCCTCTTAGGAACTTCGAGTGGATGGTGACTCCGTTAGTCAGTAGAACAGCGTTTACTGATAAAACTCAACTAGGTGGTGTAGCTAATATCAGATACAGTAATGGGCCTTGGAATAGTGTTGTTCGATATTCTAGGTTTTCAACTTTAGAATATGTGAGCCTAGATCAAGATCTCTTTATTCCCGAGACAGAAGCGACTCCGATGAACCGAGTTTCATTCAGCCTCAACAGAAAGTTTAATAAAGTGGTTAATTCTCCATGGTCATCGAGTGCGCGATACGAATATGCTAGAGTATCTGGGTTTATGGATTCTAACGTTTTTACAAGTACAGCTAGTCGACAATCAAATTCATTTAGTTTTAAGGCTCTCAAAAAGAACAGCAAGCCATTAGGGATAACCCAAAACATGGGGGTTGAACTGAGATCCTTCACCTTCGATTTAATAAAGGGTTTTTTAATCGAGCCACCACAACTATATAGGGCAACGTCAGTCGCTATTTTAGCTAATTACAGTGCGGTGAAGACATTGAACAGGAAAGGAAAGAAGATAACGCTTAGCCTGATCACTCAAGTGACAAGAAATGACATCAACAGCGGATTTAATTTCAAGATGCCTACAATGGGATTCGGCGCGCAATACGACCCTATGGCAGATGTGTTATTATTAGACAGAGGTGCTACTAGTGGTTTACTCAGCCATCAAATAGACATGCCTAATGGAGCACTCCCTTTAAATCAGGACGCCATTCACAACTTCAGCAGCGTGAGAATTGATTACACACTAACTAATAAATTGGATGTTTTTGTGGGGGCTCTAGGGATTAACCTACAAAGCAATGGTGAAGATGGTGATTACGTAGCCGGGCTAGCATATCAGCTAGGGCCATTAAGCATACAGATGCCCTTGTATTCGAAGTCGATGATGGACGACATGGAGGTTGAGGGCGAAACTTACGAACCTTATAAGTATTGGATGTTCTCTTTAAACTTGAGGGATTTAAATCCTTGGGATTTAGTTAGAAAGACTAACTAAAAGGTTGCCCTCACGAAATCACCTATGTGTGGTGGGATCATCCAAGTAACGTACACCGCAACATTCCATGATTTCTGTTCGAATGATGTATCGTCGGGCTCCTTGGAACCTAAATGGATGTTATCGCGGCTAATTCTGAGATTTGCTTCGAGATTTCCACCTTCCTCGAAAAGCGCCTCTAGGCCTATCGTTCCATAAAACCCTAACCCCACTGAAGTCAGGTTGCTAGTAGCACCACTGAACTGTCCAGGGCCACTATACATCGTAATTAATTCGTACGGAGTAGTCTCGACCATAACGAAGTTTCGGTTGATTTGAACTCCAGTAGCCGTTCCGCCTAATTCAAATATCCAGGCAGCCTGATCAATAATGTAAGCTGATGTTCTAAAACCTAATGTTGCTATCATTCTTCGCTCTTGACCAAACACGCCATACAACTTGATATTATCGGTTCCTTGACCCTGACCAGGTAATCCTGCTGCATGAAGTGTCCAAGCTCCGGAAGCTTTTAAACTCATGGCATCTAATCCAAGAATCAAAGCGCTTTCTGGGTTCCAGAAATACACTGTCTTAAATCCTAGCATCATGCCGGGATCATATCTCATGGCATAAGAATACGAGTCGTCTGGGATCTCGAAACTCTCCGTGCCAACGATATTCTGAACGTTAGAAATGGTTTGGGCATTAATCATCAACCTTTCCTCTATTGAAAATAGTGTCGCTGAATTATCGCCTAAATCATAATACCCATCACCATTATAAAAATTAGCAGAAGTAGTGACAGGATTATTATTTGCTAAGTAAACACCCATATTAATACCGAATTCTAGGCCCTGACGTCTAGATACGTATACTTCATCATCGTCCCAGCTTTGGGCTGATACAGAATATAATTGCGTCGAAATCGCGAGAAAAGCGAATAGAATCGCCTGTTTATTCTGATTGAAAATCATGAGTGGAAAGATAGGCACACTATTATTTAATTTTGCAGTGTGAAAAAACTTAGACAACATCTATCTATTTGCCTTTTGGCTTTTCTGACTGTAAGCTGCGGAAACAAGCAAGCTGAAAAGGATGTAACTATTAAAAAGGCAACAATAGAGGAAATAGTAGACACCGCTTTAGAGGGCAGAGTCAGAGCTATGATGGGTGTGGGGTTACCAAAACTTAATAACGAAAACGCTGTTGGGTTTTTAAGGGAGTGGGGTGTAGGGAATGCAGACAGGATAATAACAATGGATACGAAGTACGGAGAGATAGTGCTTGAGCTTTATGATGATGTTCCACTGCATAGATTGAATTTTCTGTACAAGATATTTCGTCAGTATTACAGTCCTAGTGAATTCATAAGAGTTGTCCCCGATTTCGTCGTTCAAGGAGGTAACAGTGAAGAAGAACGTCAACAACAAATGAGGTTTCTTATTGGAGAACACTCGTTACCCTCTGAATTTTCAAGTAGGTACATTCACACTAGAGGTTCTCTTGCTATGTCTAGGAGCTACTCTAATAATCCAGAAAAAAGATCGTCTTCTTATGACTTTTACATTGTCACAGGAAGAAAAATATCAAATCAAGAATTATCTGGGATAGAACGAGAAAAGGAGATTAATTACACCGCCCGTCAGAAGAAGATGTATAACGAAGAAGGCGGCTCACCGCATTTGGACTTTGAACACACTGTATTCGGCAGGGTGATCTCAGGAATGGATGTGGTAGATAAACTCGCAGCCACGCCTACAGATTATAGTGACTGGCCTCTAGAACGTTTAGAAGTAAATATGAGGTCAGCTCCGAAGTGACCTCGCTCTAGTTTAAAATAACTTTCACGGAACCTATAATCTGTGTTTCCACAACCCTCAAAGCCCTTGAATAGTCAAGGATAGCACGGATGGTGGACAGTCTAGGAGTAAATGATTTTTCGGAAGCAAGGAAGTCTTGGGTAGAATTATTCATATATGAGGATTTGATATTCCTCATTCTAACGCATTTACTTTTCACTTATTGCATTCAATAAGAAGTTAGCTGAATGTTATTCTCATCTATGATTTTACGGAGATTGATCACCGCGTACCTCATTCTACCTAAAGCCGTATTAATACTCACACCAGTAGATTCAGCAATCTCTCTAAAACTAAGGTCTTGGTACATCCTCATTCTAACAACTGCCTGCTGGTCTTCTGGGAGATATTCGATTAGATCGCGAACGTCGGAATTGATTTGGTCTGCGACAAGCTTATCCTCAATATGAGTTTCACCCGTGTCTAAAATAGAAAAGACATCGAAGTCTTCACGAGAGCGAACCATCTTCATCTTCTTATTGCGACGGAAATGATCGATAGCCATATTGTGAGCTATTCGCAAGATCCATGGTAGGAACTTGCCTTCTTCGATATATTTCCCGGCTTTTAAAAGCCCCAGCACCTTAATGAAGGTGTCTTGGAATAAATCGTTAGCCAAGTCTGAGTCTCTCACGATGAAATGAATCTTCGTGTAAACTCTTTCCTGGTGACGGGTTAGTAAAATTTCGAAGGCTTGCTCGTCTCCTCCGCGATAAGCACGGATTAACTCGCTGTCAGAAAAAGATGCATGCATAATACTACTCTTTAAAGGTTCAACTTGTGCCAGACCATCTGGCTCAATAAGGATCAATTAGAGTAGAATTTTTTCTATAGAGTGGTGTTTTTCTGTTTCAACTGCGACTAAACTACTATTTTATTTCATGTAACACAAATCACAAGTACCTTCGGACTGCTAAAAAATCTTAATACAAAGAGATGGAGATCGTGATTCGCGGAGCTAGGATGCACAACCTAAAGAATATTGACGTTGAGATTCCAAAGAGGAAACTCACTGTTATCACGGGTTTAAGCGGGTCTGGAAAGAGTTCCCTTGCCTTCGACACTCTATATGCTGAGGGCCAAAGACGTTACGTCGAATCTCTCTCCTCATATGCACGCCAGTTCCTCGGAAGGCTAGACAAACCAGATGTGGACACCATTCACGGCATCTCCCCTGCAATTGCCATTGAGCAAAGGACTTCTTCTGGTGGGCCCCGAAGCACGGTGGGCACTAGAACAGAAATCCATGATTATCTGAGGATGCTGTACGCTCGTATAGGAAAAACTTTCAGCCCAGTATCAGGAGAAGAAGTAAAGAGAGATAGAACGAGTGATGTAGTAGAAAAAATCTCGAATCACGATAAAGGCGACAAGTTTCTAATTGTATCACCATTAATAAAGAGAAAAGACAGAACGAAAAAACAGCAGCTCGAAATTCTTCTTCAGCAGGGATTTTCTCGAGTCCTGACGAATAATTCTACCGAACTAATAGAGGAGGTTATTAAAAAAGGAATAAAAGAGAATGCCGAACTCAGCATCGTAATCGACAGAATGACGGTTGATGCCATCCTCGAGGACACTTCAAGACTTGCAGACTCAATAGAAACAGCTTTTTTCGAGGGTTCCGGAGATTGTTCTGTGATATTCACCGACTTGGACGTAAAATTAGATTTCAATAATAGATTTGAAAGAGATGGAGTAGAATTCACCGAGCCGACACCGGATTTATTCAGCTTTAACAGCCCCGTAGGTGCATGCCCTACTTGTGAAGGCTTTGGCAGCACACTAGGGATTGATATTAACAAAGTAATACCTGACACCTCAAAGAGTATCTACGACGAAGCTATCGCCCCATGGAGAGGTGACAGGATGAAGAAATGGAAGGACCAGCTTGTGATGGGTGCTTCAGAAGAAGGGTTAGACATTCATAAACCGTGGCACGAGTTGAGTGATGATGAGGTGATGAGGGTTTGGTCTGGAGCAAAATCCTTCAAGGGCTTAGATAATTTTTTCGCTTACGTAGAACGAAAGGGTTATAAAATACAGTACCGCGTAATGCTCAGCCGATACAGAGGAAGAGCCCTGTGCACAGATTGTAACGGAGCGAGGATCAGAAAAGAAGCCTCTTACATTTCTGTCGATGGAACCTCACTCCCCGAAATCCTCGGCTGGCCATTAACCCGAGTCCTCGACCACATGAATTCACTAAAGCTAAGCGAGTCAGACGCAATGGTGGCGAAAAGGCTTCTATGCGAAATCTCAGAGAGGCTAGATTGTTTATGCTCTCTAGGCCTAGGATATCTAACGCTCTTACGCTCAAGCCCCACATTAAGCGGTGGTGAGTCACAACGAATTGTACTGAGTACATGTTTAGGGTCTGCACTTGTTGGAAGCACCTACGTCCTTGACGAACCAAGTATAGGATTACACCCACAAGACACCTCGAAATTAATAAGTGTATTAAAGGGATTGAGGGATTTAGGCAACACTGTTGTAGTCGTGGAGCATGACGATGACATCATGGCTGCGGCTGATCATATAATAGACCTTGGCCCTATGGCTGGTTCATTTGGAGGAGAAGTGGTTTTCTTTGGAACACATAAGGAATTGGCTGCCCTAGACTCCGAACATGATTCGATAACCGCATCGTATTTAAACGGCAATCGATCTATCGAGACACCCACTAAAAGGCGTAAATCGTCTGACCATGTCACCGTAAAAGGAGCAAGAGCGAATAACCTAAAGGGATTCGATGTTAAATTTCCATTAAGAGCCCTGGTAGCTGTTACAGGTGTTAGTGGCAGTGGAAAAAGCACGCTTGTTTCTGATATCCTGGTGCCTGCAATTAAAGCGCATCTCGATGGCTTCGCGCCATACAGGAAAGGGTTCGACTCTCTAGATGGCGATATTGATTCTATAAATTCGCTTGAGTTTATAGACCAAAACCCAATCGGCAAATCCTCTCGATCATGTCCAGCCACCTACGTAAAAGCTTATGACGAAATAAGAGCATTACTGAGCAGTACACAGCATGCTAAGGCGAATGGATATAAGCCTTCACATTTCAGTTTTAATGTCTCAGGAGGAAGATGTGACACATGTGAAGGTGAAGGGGTAGTCACCATAGGCATGCAGTTTATGGCTGATATTAAACTTAAATGCGAAAGCTGTGGAGGAAAACGATTTCAAGACAACATACTCGAAGTCACATTGAGAGGGAAAAATGTCAATGATATCCTTTCTATGACTGTTGAAGATGCACTCATGTTTTTCAAACCAGAAGAAGGGGTGAAAATATCTGCTACTGAAAGTAGACTGCTCACTAAACTGCAACCGCTATTTGATGTGGGGTTAGGTTACGTTTCATTAGGCCAAGGCTCTAATACCCTAAGCGGAGGTGAAGCTCAAAGAATTAAGCTGGCTACTTTTTTATCAAGAGGAGATAAACAAGGTCACACGTTATTCGTATTTGACGAACCTACAACTGGACTTCATGTACACGATGTTGCGAAACTTTTGGAATCCTTTGAAAGGCTTATTAAACAAGGTCATTCAATAATAGTAATCGAACATCAAATGGATGTGATTAAGACAGCCGATTACGTGATTGATCTAGGGCCGGAAGGTGGTGAAAATGGAGGGCACTTAGTCTGTTGTGGCACACCTGAACATATTGGGGAATGTTCTGAATCTGCTACTTCAAAATTTATTAACACGAAACTTGCTAAATAATTAACTACAGTTTAGTATCCCGGAAGTAACCGGCTAATGCTTGAAGAGTACTTGTTTAGTGACCGGCCTTAAACACTAATCCTTCCTCTCTTATTACATTCATACCTAGAGATTCACCATTTTCGTCAAACATCTCTTTTGTTAATCCCTGAATATTAATCAATCCAGAAACAACTCCTGAAGTCGTTAATTGCATTATTAAAATGCGTTTCGATTTACCTGCTCTAGATTGAAGCTTGTCAGGCATTATATACCATGCACCATCGGTAATATTTATCGAAGCCCCTTCTGATTCAAATTCATCTAAAAATGTATAGTTAGGGGGTACAGCTGCTACAAAATTCCCATAGTTATCTACTCGATTTAGAGCTAGCCAGCTATCAAAAGCGAGTTCTGGGTAATAATCCACATCGCTCCTCTGAATAGCAGAGGATAAAGCACCTCCCATTTCATGTTGGTAGAAAATAGTGGTAGTTTCAATTGACAACGGCAAAGGGATAGACTGTTCACTTTTATCTAACCCAAACACTGCAAGTATGCAGTCGCCTTCATTCTCCATCACTACATATACTCGATAGGTTTTACCAGGAACAATCCCGCCGTTGTTTATCTCATCAACTTCAAGCCTTACAAATTGAGACATCGCTGGAGTTGCACAAAGAGCAATCAACGCAA
>CAWVZZ010000032.1:0-14422 GCA_963934745.1 uncultured Flavobacteriales bacterium
ACTAGATGTAAACCAAGCAAATGATGGTGTGCCTACGACATCGTTTCTTGTTGTTACAGGCCAAAACGGAGCCTACAACTTCACTGCATCAAATCCAGGCACTTTCCTTTACCACTGCCACGTAACTACGACCCTCCATCTAACCATGGGTATGTATGGAATGATACTAGTTAGGCACCCTGACGGCACACTTTTCGAAGGTGGCCCCACATATCATTCAGACGCTCCACTCCTGTTCAGCGACCTAGAAATTGCCACTAACCTCGCACCCGTCCAGTCCTACCCCTTTCACGACATTCGCCCAGACTACTTCATGGTAAACGGCCTCTCCGGCTCCCAACTAGATTCCGGCCCCTCAATCCTCTCCTGTCCCTTCGGCTCTCAACTTGCATTGCGCCTAGGCTCAATGGCATACACCCGCACCCGTCTCATATTCCCCCCATCCCTCAACGCAACATGCTGGATGTCGGACGGGCGCCCAGTTCCCACTCCATTCTCAGCCGACACCCTCGACATCTTTCCTGGCGAACGATTCACAGTCCTCATCACCCCTCCCAGCACCTCCTTCGACGGCACCATCGAAGTTCAATATTGGGACATGCTCAACTCTCAGCATGTTGGCTCTAATTTCATCCGGTTCCGCGACGCATCTCTCGCCACCCCCCCCGCCCTCACACCCCCTTCCATCATCATCTCCCCAAACCCAGCTCACAACTCCATCACCATCCCGGCCTCCATACCATGGACGGTTTTCGACTTATCGGGCAGGCAACTCCTGTCAGGACATTCCTCCTCCATCGACATCAGCTCCCTCGCTACTGGCAATTACGTCCTCCGCACTTCTGGCGGCTCCACTCCTTTTGTGAAATACTAGACGATGTGTGTTGATGCGATAGGGTTGCACAAACCGTAGGGAATTTGTCAACCAGTTGGTTGACTTTTTTACGGTACGTGACGATCTAGGGAGATTTAACTAAACCGTTAAAAGCATATAAGCTGCCATCCCTACCATCATAAGATCCTCAACAATAGTAACGGTAGTCATAGGAAGGTTGAAAACAGATCCAAGACAAGCACATTTAATTTGTTTTTTATCCACAACACTTTTCACAACACCTATAGTGCTGAAGCCCATCACAATCAATGTCGCGATATAAGTTTCTTTAGGTGCAAAATGCGTCAGGTAGGCACATCCTAAAGCGAGCTCAATAAATGGGTAGCTGTAAGCATATATTTTTGAACGCATCGCCAGTAAATCGTACATGGCATAGCTCTGTGCGAATGATTTTAAATCGAGAAACTTGAAGAATGAGAATGTCAAGAAAAATCCAGCCATAAAATTATTCATCCCATCATGCAATCCGTCAGCCGTTAGTGCCGATATCCCGGTAAGGAACAATGCTATTATGATTAGTGGCTTAAACGTTGTGGGCGAAGACGACGACGACGATGCTGCTGAAACATGGTATTTCGGGGAATCAAGCAAGGCTTCAAGATCGGACGCTGTAGGAGCTTCTGAAGAAGTCGTAATGGTAAAGGCGTTTTCTGCTATCGATACTGAAGCTTTAGAAATTTCTGGATGAGATTCTAGCTTGAATTGTACTCCAGCTACACATCCTGAGCAAGTCATACCATCAATTGTGAAAGTCGTTGATTTCATAAGTGCGAAATTACAACTACAAAGCGGATTGTAACGGGTATAAATGTTTCGTTGGGGTTGGGGAAAGACGAGTGAACTTGTTTGGCACAACACATGGAAATTCATTAGGAAAAAAGTCAACCAACCAGTTGACCTTTTCTCTAACGTTTTAGAAAGCAATGCATAAAGATCTAACATATTTACATAGAATCGTACGACTAGAAATTCTATGCGCGAAATACAAGAGGATTGCAGTAGAATACAGGCCCACGGGGAAAAGCTGGATTGAGTATATCAGGAAAGGTCTAAGGATGAATCAGGCCCAATTAGGACGGTTAGCTGGGGTGAGCAAACAAGCTGTGTCAAAGCTAGAGGCGCGCGAAGGCACAGACGAACTTTCGTTTAAGACATTGAATAAATTAGATGGGGCGATGGATATGGAGGTGGTTTATGGGTTGGTGCCCAAAGAAGGGACTGGGGAGCTTGACAAGTTCGTAAACAGACGATCGCTAGCTTATGCGGAAAAAATGGTGGACGGAATGATGGGGTTAACTGACAAAGAGAGGAAGGATAAGATCTTTTGGTCGGTGATGAGCAGAGATGATAGGTGGTTGAAAAAAATTTGGGAGTGACTAGAAAGAAGGGCGTACTTTTGCGGCCGAAATGAATAAGATACTAGAATTTTTTAACTTCCGAGAGAAGATCAATTATAGGTTGGAGGTGTTAAGTGGGCTTACTGTCTCACTGGCATTAATACCTGAAGCTGTGGCTTTTGCTTTAATTGCAGGGCTTGAACCTTTAACCGGATTGTATGCAGCATTTATGGTGGGATTGGTGGCTGCGATTTTCGGTGGAAGACCGGGAATGATTTCTGGTGCTACTGGTGCTATAGCCGTTATCATCGCGCCACTAGCGTTGATGTATGGGGTTGAATATGTGTTTGCCGCAGTTGTATTAGGGGGTGCCTTTCAGATTTTAGCTGGGATTTTCAAATTGGGGAAGCTGATGAGGTTAGTTCCACAACCCGTTATTTTCGGGTTCGTGAATGGTTTAGCTATCATTATCGGGGGTAGCCAAATCGCCCAATTCAAGGACGAAAGTGGATCATGGCTTTCGGGCACTGAAATGTATGTATTTGGTGGCTTAGTACTTTTGGCTATGGCGATAATTGCGATAATGCCTCGAATCACGAAAGCCATACCTGGTGGACTTACTGCCATTGTCGTAGTGTTCGGGCTTGCCTACGGATTAGGGCTCGACACAAAAACCGTTGGTGACCTCGCGAACATTAAAGGCGGCTTCCCTCCATTCCACATCCCTAATCTCCCCTTCACTCTCGAGACATTCCAAATCATCTTGCCGTTCTCTGTCATCATTGCTTCGGTGGGATTGATCGAAAGTCTCCTCACGTTGAACATTATCGATGAGCTCACGAAGACTCGCGGGTCTGGCAATAGGGAGTGTTTAGCTCAAGGTTCTGCGAATATATTAAGCGGAGTTTTCAGTGGTATGGGTGGCTGTGCTATGATAGGCCAAAGCCTCATCAACGTCAGTTCCGGCGCACGCTCAAGAGTTTCAGGAATTGTAGCTGCAGTTATGCTCCTAGTGTTCATTCTCTTCGGCTCAGGACTCATTGAGCAGCTCCCCATGGCTGCACTTACAGGACTTATGCTAATGGTCGCTATCGGCACTTTCGAGTGGGCATCCTTTAGAACCATCCGCAGAATGCCCTCAAGCGATGTCCTTGTAATGATACTAGTAACTCTAGTTACAGCATTACTTCACAACCTAGCACTAGCAGTATTCGTAGGAGTGATCATTTCTGCACTAATCTTCGCTTGGGATAACGCAAAAAGAATCCGAGCCCGAAAAAGCATTGACGAAAACGGGTGGAAAAACTATGAGATATACGGTCCTCTATTCTTCGGCTCCACAACAATGTTCGCTGAGAAATTCGATGTCGAAAGTGATCCCGAACACATCGTTATAGACTTCCGAGAAAGTAGAGTCTCAGACATGAGCGCTATCGAAGCCTTAAACAAGATTACCGAACTTTACACTTCAGTCGGTAAAAAAGTCCACCTTCGACATCTATCTGTCGATTGCCGAACCTTACTGGACAGAGCTGACGCAATTATAGAAGTAAATCACTACGAAGACCCAACTTACAAGGTCTTGCACGACAATTAAGCATTTCTTGCGACCCTAGCGCAATTTCATTAGGGAATTTGTCAACTGGTTGGTTGACTTTTTCAAACGCTATAACGAGATGCAGCCATTGTAAACGGCGCCAACGAAAGCTAGGTAGCTGAGGAGTAAAAGGGTGGCGTGACGCCAGTTGAGGGATTTAGCGAAATACATTATCGTAATTGCTAGGACAGTGAGACCCATTAGGGCGTACCAAAGAATGGAGAAGTTTGCTGCAAGGGGGGCTGGGATAAGGATGGGGCCAGCGAAGAGGCCGTAGAGGGTGATGGGGAGGCCCATGGCGACGCAGAGGTCGAAGATATTGCTGCCGAAAGCATTTGAGATGCCGTCGTCGGAGTTGCCCTTAATGGCATCGCCCATGCTAAGGAATGCATCGGGGATGCTTGTGGCTGCAGCTGCCACTATGAGGGCAATCATAGGGAGGCTAAGGTTGAATTCTTCGCTGATAAACACACAACCCTCTACTAGGAAAAAACAGCCTACCCCTACTCCAATTAGGCCCAAAACGAAATTGAGATAGAGTTTGCGTTTTAGGGAAGGGGAGAAAGCGGGGCGAGGGGTTTTGGTCTTTAAATTAATTCTAGTGAGAGAGAAAATATAGATAGAATAAATAAAAAGTAGAGATAGGCCGTGGAGGTAGGTGAGTTCGCCTGATCTGACAATAAAGAGGATTATAACTTGTGAGAATAAGAGCCATGCTCCGTCTCGGAGGATGATGCGGTTATTGTGTTCGTTCAGTGATTTCTTTAGCTTGAAAAAGACCACGAATGCCATTAAGCTGGGTATGATGAGGGCGTTGAAAATTGCTGAACCAGCTACAGTGGCAATTCCAGAGATGAAGCCCTTTGAATCTCCTAAAACAACTAGGAATACTGTTGCTGTGATAAGTTCGGGAAGAGAAGACGCAATTGCATTAATAGTGGCACCTCGTACGCCAGGGCTCCAACCTAGGCCCCACATATTTGATGCAATTGCTATGCCTTTACTAGACCATTTGATCCACCAGCTCAGAGCAACAACACCTACGATAACAGCTATTAAAGTTAGAATATCCATGCGAGTGTAAAACTAGCTAAATTCAGACTACTGACCTACGTCGACACCTAGTCTTTTAAACTCTGTCACTATCAAACCATTGCGAATTTCATAGTACTCTTTGTCAGAAATTATTTCGTCAGTTTCCTTGTTAAATGTCTTAATGCTAATGGGCTCTGTGAGGATGTCCATATTAAACCCTTCCACCATAGAGTATAATCCTATATGTATGTCGTGTGTGATGAAATCTAAGAGTCCTGGAATGATATCCGACAAGTCGAAGGCGAATGTTTTCGGGAGATAACCTTCATGAGAAATAATAAGATTGTATTTGCCTGGTCCAGGAAGGTATAATGAGAATGTTTCATCGTTGAGGGTGATATCGAAAAGCTCGCCGTCTTTATAAACCTCTACAACCGCTCCGTCTATAGATAGGTCGGAATGCATCTCAGAGACATAACCCTGTATTCTAACTTCTGTAAACTCGTCTATCAGCTCCGAGGATGTGATCTTACTAGGTGATCTGCATCCCTCTACCCAATTACAGGTAATAATAACATCTCTGGCTGGAACTGATTTGGTACTTAAACCATCTAAATAACCAGATGAAAAGGTACCCTCCATGACTAGTCCGAAAACTGATGTTTTTATGCCCTCTACCATCTCATAATCAATCCATTTACCATTGAAATACTCACCCGATGACAAAATTACTTCTCCATCTTCAGAGCTACCAAAGTCATCAAATTTACCTGTCAATCTAGCGCCATATTGAGCATACTTAACTCCGTCAGCTATGGTGAGAAAGCCCTCATCCCAGTCACCTTCAAAGATTCTCCCATCGGGGAAAGTTAAAGTACCAAACCCTGTGAGATTTTCATTCAAAAAAGTTCCTTCATTAATCTCCCCTGAATCCCAAACCCTTGTGCCTCTCACAAATTCTTCGTCTTCCCAATCTCCCGTCAAGGTCGTTCCGTTAGTATAAACTTGAGTGCCAGAAACTAAATCACCGGAAGAGAAAATACCGGTTTGGACATAGTCCGTGGTAATCATAGTGGCATTACCATGTGGCAACCACTCCTGATTAAATTCTCCTCTAACAATTAACCCCTGATCCCCAACAATCAGTGAATCTCCTGAAAATAATAACCCATCATCCCATGTCCCAGAAAAGTATTCTCCATCATTTGGCATTTGCATCGATCCCTCTCCATCAAGACTAGTACCCCAAAAACTCCCCTCACAAACAACACCATTCTCGTGCTCTAATCGTCCCTCCACGAAATAACCGTGGTAGAAAGTGCCTGTCAGAGTCGCTGCACCGAATGAATACTCCTCTCCTTCACCATGCAAATACCCATCTTCAAATACTCCATCCTCGTACGAACCATCGGTATAATAAATTATACCACTGACTAATTCCGTGCCCTTAAATACACCTACTTTACTTTGTCCTGACTGGTGTAACATCGTCTCATCATCAAGCCACAACCACCCATTTATCCAATTACCTGAGTATTCCTCG
Organism: uncultured Flavobacteriales bacterium; assembly: GCA_963934745.1. Taxonomy (GTDB): domain Bacteria; phylum Bacteroidota; class Bacteroidia; order Flavobacteriales_D; family Sanyastnellaceae; genus UBA974. The sequence continues at coordinate 6,408 of CAWVZZ010000032.1, forward strand.
TCTTCACTAATAACGATGGTTCCTGGACCACTAATTAAATAGTCAGAAAAAGTTCCGGTTATATGAATACCGTACTCTGTGGTAATAGTTCCATGACCAGAAAAAACACCTTCTTCCCATTCACCATCGAACAACATCCCATCAACAGATCGGATTCCATAACCATACATTAAGTTATCTTTAAAATGACCTTTTTGGTATTCCCCACCTATAAAAGTTTTTATTCCACTATCTAATTCTTCTTCACCCCAAACCCCATTAAACATCGTTCCATAAAGATTAACAGAGAGTTCTTCAGTATATCTTAAGACTCCATTTTCCCAATCGCCTTCGTAACTATCTCCATTTACAAAAGTAATAACTCCGTATCCGTGAGGAAAGCCCTCAACAAAAAAGCCCTCGAAAGTAAATTCATTTTCTAAGATTTTCGTTCCTAATCCATAAATCGTATTATCTTTATATGTACCCTCAAGGATGACTCCTGAAGTAAAAATCTTTTTTCCCTCGATTAAATCGCCATCATCAAATACCCCCTCATAAACATCTCCTTCTCCCCACTCCACAAGACCGTCACCGAAAAGCTCCCCATCAATAAAGGTTCCCGTTTCAATGGTTCCTGAAGACCAGTAAACAACACCAGAAGATAACTCGCCATTAACGAATTCACCACGCAAAAAGTTTCCCCATTGATCAACTGCTTCTGTCTCACTTAACTGCAAAACTCCGTTACGGAACTTACCCTTATAAACCGTTTCATCAACTAATGTCACCACACCTTTTCCAGTTAAACGAGAGTCTTCAAACTTCCCCTCAGCTATCACACCTGACTCCCAAATTATTAGTAGTTTCCCAGTAACTTCATTATCCTGCCATTTCCCGTAAACCGAATATCCTTCCGGCCAAGTTTTCTTTCCTTTACCGATTAACTGATATTCATTGAAGCTCCCCTCATAAACGAAATTCTCATAGGTAACTAGCTTGCCTTCAATGAAATAACCACCAACCCAAACCCCCTCTGCCGTTGCTCCGTTTTCCCACACGTATTTTCCTTGACCATCATCACAATCTCCAGAAACACATTCTTGGGCAATGGATGAAAATGGAATTAGGAAAGTGATGAAAAATAAAAGTGTAGAAAGGGGAGTGGGATTAGTTAGCATGTCTTGCGAGATAATTGCGTTTAGTTATGTAACTAATTTAGTCCAAACTATATTGCATTCAAGACCATGTCCATGATTATTTACCCAAGCCATAACAACAAAACACTATCGATATCATTAGTCTTTGCTAGCATGATTTTTATGCTGACATCATGTGAATCTATAAGTTCAAAAACCCACGTTTCCAAAGATAATTACAACAGTTCTGTGCCTAATTTTTGTATAGCTAATGATGGGGGATTGTTAGTCACTGAGGTGAGGGAGTATGAGGGTGGGATGTCGGAATTATGGCTGAAACGAGAAGGTCGTGAGAGCATGATTGCTAAGGGTACGGATTGGATAGTGAACTGGGCGGATTTTCCCACGATATTAAGTTTCGGGGAGAGCGGGGAGAGTATCGTGGCCAGTTATCTAGTGGAGTCTGACCCCGAAAAGTTCGCGTACGACATAAGATTAGTCCTGAGTAATGATGGTGGAGAGAGCTGGAGTGATCCGATATCTCCGCACGATGACGGTACGATAACGGAACACGGATTCGTGTCGCTTGTGCAGGTGAGGGAGGATGCTTTTATGGTTGTTTGGTTAGATGGGAGGAACTACACTGAGTTAGAAGGCGATCTGCTCTCTGATGATATTAAAGACCAAATGCAGCTTAGGGCCGCTTTGATTAACTCCTCTGGAGTGATCGAAGAAGAATTTCTAATAGACCCAGACGTATGCTCATGCTGCGGCACAGACATTGTAGCTACACCAGGTGGGATTTCAGTAGTCTACCGAGATCGGTATGCGGGCGAGGTACGCGACATTAGTCTTTCCCGATACGAGTTCAGCACCGGCCAGTGGACGGAACCTCAGACAGTGCATAACGACGGATGGGTCATCGCAGGATGTCCGGTAAACGGTCCCGCCATAGATTGTCGGGGAGAGCGTGTGGTAGTATGTTGGTACACAGAAACTAACAGCACCCCGGCGGTGCTAGCCTCTCACTCCATTGACGGTGGCCTCACGTTCAGCGACCCCATGAAAATTAACAGCGAATACACGCAAGGACGGATCGACGTAGTCCTCCTCGACGATAACATCGCCGCCCTTTCATGGATGGAAGGCGAGATAGGTTCGGTAAACCTTCAGGTCCGCACATATGAGTTCAGCGACGATGACGACATGAGCGCCATATTAAGCCCAGCCATAACAGTAACTCCAGTGAATGGAAGCCGGGCTAGTGGATTCCCTAAAATGAAGAAACAAAGCACCAAGCACGGCAACGAATTAGTATTCGTCTATACTCATCTTTCTATTAACGAAGCAACTCAAAGGTTAACCCCAGAAGTACGGCAGAAAAGGCTTGACCTTAACGAAGGCGTACTAAGTACGGATTAATTAAGTACGAATCGTACTGGCTGGACGAATTCAACTCTAACGGGCTCACCTTCATGTGAACCTGGTAAAAAGTCCGGGAGCGACATTACCGCATCTATGGCAGCACTTGACATTGCTAATGCAGAATCGCTATCCCCTACTCCGCGCATAACTTGAATAGAACCTATAGATCCGTCTATTTCAATTACGAATTTTATATATACTGTACCCTGAATGCCAGCGTCTTTAGCAACATCTGGGTAAACTACTGACGCCCCAATATGAGCCTGTATAGCTTTCTCAGTACAAACAGTACCGGCTTTGCCAACTTCTTCAGCACAGTCAACAAATAGAGGCATCACATCGCAAGTGCGAACAGGACGATCGTCGGAAGAGGTTTGGGCTATAGAGGAGAACGAAAAAAGGATAGCAGAGAGGAACAGTAAATTTTTCATGTGACTAATTTAGTGACATGGGACCTCAAGTCAACTCAGATAGAAATATTTAACAATAAACTCCTTGGCAGACAGGACAGGTAGTTTTGAGTTTTTAAACCCTTTTTTATCCCGAGTAATAATTATGTCTATGGAGTTTTCACAAGCTGAGTGATACTGTAAGGCATCCTCGAAATCGGAGAACTTATCGTCGTTAAGAGCTTTCGTAGTAGCTAAAGCTGAGAGTGATAAGGTGTCTACTATTATGGAAAGTTTTCTCAGAACAGCTCTTGCTTTCTCAGCACCAAGGTTCTTTGAAAGAATGTAATGCATGTTAGCAATGGATAGCGCTGAGGTACTGAGTTCGAGTTTCTGCTGATCCGCTAAAGAGAAAAGCAATGCTGCGTCGCGATAAAAACCGTCTCTTTCATCTACTAAGTCAAGTATTACGTTCGTGTCGATTAAGAGTTTATTCATACTTTTTTAACCAAGTACTTTTTCTCAAGATGCTTTGCATAATCCTTCTTCCAGTTCATTGGGTTGCCAGACGACTCCTTGCTACCCAATACCCCTGAAAGGCTTGCAACAAGAGGGGTGATTTTAATTTCTGGACTAGAGCTGTCAGATGCATTCAATCCGTCCTTAGGACCTGAACTAGTCAACGAACTGAGATAGAATTCTATCAGCTTAGAGAGAGACGTGCTGTTAGTACGGGCGTAGGTTTTCGCTCTTGCTATGACAAGGGTGTCTAGGCTAAGGGTGAGTTTTGAGTTCATGGTAATGAGTCTTTGTGAGAATCTATACGTACAAATATAATATTTTAATACGTGCCATGCAAATCTAGTCTACTCAATCTCGTACTTCTGCTTCACATTTACATAAGCGGTTTTATACATGTGGTCAGTGTTTAACGTACCACCCCAAGAGAAGCTGTCGTTAGAGTTAGTGCCTAGGATTTGGAATACACCTATACTAGTTTCAAGCAAATCGCCTAGACCTCCATCGCCACCTTCCACAGCAGTGCGAGCCCTCATCAGTCCATCCTCTGCGGCGAGTTGAATCATCTCAATCTTCAACTCCCCTAGCCTTGTGTAGTAATATTTAGGAGAGAAAGAACGGATATACACATCCTTCTCTATCAATTCTGTTACCTCGTTTGAAACGCGCGAGATAAGATTCACATTACTGGAGTTTACGCCTACCTGCTGCTTCAATTCGAATCCGTCGAAAATACTTTCCCTATCTACCAGATCGCCTTCAGAGTTAAAATGATTCTTCGTCTTATACTTCTTCTCTATGTTAATGGACATAAAAGAGAACTCATTTGCCGCGATGCCTTTTGAAATTAAAAACTCTCTGATCACCTCCTTATCCTCTTTCATCAAAGCGTATGCTTTTTTAATATCCATGTGGGTTTTTTTAAACTCTCCGTTCCAAACCACAAGGTCCGACGCGAAATCCTTCGATGCAGAACCAGTCACTGAGATATCGCTCTTTACATTTTTAAAGAAATATCGTCCATTAGCACTGAGAAGAATAGCTAGGGAAAATATTGCAACAGCTACAATTACGGCTGCACCTATTAGAGCTTGAGGGGAAAAGTTTTTCATTTGGGAGTTTAGTTTATTGATGATTTGAGACCGGTCATATGTATAACTCAAAAACTTTAATAATAGTATTCTAAAAATTTTATTTATATTTATCGTTATGAAGCCTGTGGTTCTCCTTAATCTAATTTTTATCTTTTCAACTTATGTAATCGCTCAAGATGCGACTCTCATATACAAAAACACTGTAAATTCTACCGTAACTATTGAAACTGATGTAGCGATGGGTTCGGGATTTTTTGTCGCCCCGAATATCATAGCAACTAACTACCACGTAGTAGAGGGAGCAACTGAAGCTTTTTGTTTTTCAAATAATTCAGACAAAACATATCACATTGAGGGGTATTTAGCCGTCGATAGAGCAGTAGATCTAATTCTATTACAGGTATCTAATCTTACTCGCGAGCCATTGCCGTTTTCTTCTAGTACAGTTTCACCAGGGCAGAAAATATATGTAATCGGTTCTCCAAAAGGATTACCCGCTACCATCTCGGATGGGATAGTTAGTGGCATGAGGGATTTCGATAATTATAAGTTAATACAAATGACGGCGCCTATTTCTCCAGGCAGCAGTGGTGGGCCTGTGTTAAATCAGTACGGGGAACTTATAGGCATCTCAGTAAGTCAGCTAACAGAAGGCCAGAACCTGAATTTTGCTATACCTAAATCATATCTAGAGCTTCTACTGCAATTCAAAAACTCCTACCCTACAGATCTCGTGAATCTTAGTAACGGGAACTCTAGACCCAACACAAGTGGTGATACAAATGGCTACTCAACACACAACTATAACTCAAACGTATATGTAACTGATGAAGTCAGCTTTAGAGTGCCTGAATTGAGTTTGGACTTTATCTCTCATGAGGATGATAATAGCTGCTTTTATTTCACTTACAGCATGTTAGAAAACGTAGAGAAGAACAGCACTATCTATCTCGAGGACTACAGACTCGTTGATAATCAAACGGGGGAAGTTTATTACGGGGTTTCTTCAGACATGCCCTCTCAAGAGAATTCCAGAATAGTATATCGAGGCACATCATCGAGGTTTTATGTTTGTTTCGATAGACTACCCGCTTCTGTAAAGAAATTCAGCTTAATGGAAGGGTCTTGTGGGTCTAGCTCTTTTTGTTTCCTCAATTTAAACATGGACGATTATCGCGAAATTGATGGCGATGAAGTAGAGTGGTTCTACTACAACAACAACGATACGGAAGGCACTGTTTCATTTTATACGAATGATAATATAGGACATATAGATATATATATAGAAGACTACTTTTGTGGAACTCTCACGAAATATTTCACGGATAGTGACTACATCCCCACATGCGGCGACATTGGTGATGCCATCTTAACTTTAAGATTAGAAGAAGACATTTATAATTACTCTGCTGTTTGTGGAGACATCAAATGGAGTGGTAGTTTTAATATCACACCTGAATGCTGTACGAAGCTATATTTCACAAATGATTAAACACATACTATTATCTATATGCTTATGTTTTGTAACTATAGCAATATCCGCACAGACTAGAGCTGTAACAGCTACTGGCGAGGAGGTCTTACTTTATAGTAATGGAAGCTGGGAGTTTTTGGAAGAAGATGGCGGTCTGTCAACCGAGATCCCTTTCAGCTCTGTTACATATAGAAAGGACATAAATTCAAACTTTCTAGTAAAGAGTAAAAGCTTCGATGTGGGGGTATTTATTAACTCTCGCGAGTGGTCATTCACCAAGTCAGAAGTTGATGAAGACTCAGAGTATGAATTCCAACTAAAGGGTGAGGATTTATATGCTATGGCTATCACGGAGCGAGTAGGTATCCCTTTAGATATGATGGCTGAAGTCGCACTTGTAAATGCACGGGACGTGGCACCCAATATTCGTATGATTAAAGAAGAGTACAGAATCGTTAATGGTCTTAAGATTTTATTCTTACAGATGAGCGGAAGCATTTCAGGATTTGAAGTCACATACTTAGGATACTACTACTCAAACGAAAACGGCACCGTACAGTTAATTACTTACACCGCTACCACCTTACTCGAAGAGTATAGGCCTGAGTCTGAAAAGTTCCTCAATGGGTTAGTCGAGCTTTAACAAATCGTCACCACAGGCTAAGTGAGCTAGATAGCGAGAAGACGGCGTGAGGCAAATACGTGAGAAGGCGGTTGCGAAACTTAAGGGTTCTCCAGGCACTGAAATTCTAAGGGGGTATGTCGCTTAGGTTTTACTTCTAAATAATCTGCGAGTAAAGAGTATTACTAGTAGAAATGATATTGCTATCAATGTTGATTTGATAATCAATGACTTTCTGCGTTCAGCCTCCATCTCTAAATGCTGTTTAAAAAGCAGATCTGTATAATGGACGCTCTGAGCTGCAAGCGTTGGCGTGTAGGATATCTCCCAATATGGCAATTCTCCATCTATACTATCAAATGGTATCGTACGAGAATAGCTATAAGCAGAATCAGAAACTGATGCACTTATGTCGAAGCTAACAGAGTCAACTAAAAGATTATTGTTATCATAAAGTTTGACACAAGAAATAGCGGTGTAATTCTCGTTTTCTGTAGGGAATGTATAGTAGCTACTAGGTTGAATTAAGGCACTGTCAAGGACATTAAGGAAACAACTGGAGTCAGTATAACTAATATAAAAGCTCCAATCTTGTAGATTAATTAGGGTGGTATCCTGATTGAATAATTCAATGATTGGATCTTCAAAACTGATCTCGTTAATTACGGCTTTCTCGGGAGAAGACCCTAGGTGCTTGAATGAGACAAGTACACTCAAAGTATCGTTGACTAAAAGACTATCTGATGGATTAATAATGCTGTGTGAATAACCGACATTACAATAGCCTATATCTGGTTGAATTACAATGGGCAAGTCCACTGATGTAAAGAAATACCCAGAGAAATTAGATCTAGAAATTGCATTTTTATTCAGGCTTACTGAGCCGTGTTGAGGATTTTCAACATTTAACACAAGCGTATACTTTCCGGAAAGATTAAAAGTCTCAACAAGGTTTCTTTCTGTGATAGAGGGCCGCTTTTCAGCAAAAACAATCAACTTGTCGATATGTTTATTCCATTTTTCTACAGAACCTTGATTTCTCTGGAATTTACGTCTGTTTTCAAAATGAAATAACATCTCATCCTCGTACAATGTTTTAAAAGCATCTATCCTATTTAACAAAGACTCCTTGCTAAGGATGGTATTTCCAATAATTGAATACTGTAGAATTAAATCATTTTTAAACCCTTCATTTTTCAAAAGGTTTCTTAATAAAAACGATGACCATGTGGGATTAAACCATCTAGTCGAAGAACTTGATGAGAACAGCTTAATCATGTTATCATTCATGAAAGTCGAAGAGAAACCTAGGTCTGTATCATAAACAATCCACCTGAATTTACCATCTAAAGAATCCGATCTCCAGTACCTGAT
>CAWVZZ010000033.1:0-14337 GCA_963934745.1 uncultured Flavobacteriales bacterium
TAAAGCTTTGGGATGCTAGAGAAAAGGGAGCAATGGTCTTCGGAGCTAACATGAACGAAAACGAATACGCTATACAACAGTCGTATGCGAACTTCTTTTTCTTCATTACCGGTTTCCACGGGTTCCATGTATTTTCAGGAGTAGTGATTAACTTTATTATTTTCGTCATGGCGTATCGCGGTGTTTTCGAACGTCGTGGTCATTATGAAATGGTAGAAAAGGTTGGATTATACTGGCACTTTATCGACCTTGTTTGGGTATTTGTTTTCACCTTCTACTATCTAATCTGATAGCTCTTAAAGAAATTTATCATGGAACGCGACGACCTTATTGTAAACGATAGCTACTCTTTAGACGCCCATCACAGTGAAGAAGCAGGAGTAAAGATTCGTAAAAATGTTTACTTTGTCACAGTACTTTTAACTGCTATAACTGCTGTTGAAGTTGCTATGGGAATTATTTTCAAGAGAGCAGAGACATACACATGGGAGGCTATAAAATGGACTTTTATTATATTAACCCTAGTAAAAGCGGGATACATCATTCTTTCATTTATGCACTTAGGTGACGAGAGAAAAACCTTGAAATACACAGTGCTTGCTCCTTACTTATTGTTCATCGTGTATTTAATCTTCATCGCATTCACTGAAGGCTGGGGGCATTTAGAAAGCCACACATTGTATCACTAAGCGAGTATCGGTTGATTTACATCCGCCGCTAGCTATCGCACCTTAAAGTTGCTTATGCGAAAAAGAATTGCATTACTTATTTTACTGTTTGCTCTGCCGATTACTTGTATTGTATTGCTCGGTATTTTAGGGACACACAAATTCAATACCCTTCCGTATTACTCACTTGAAGGTAGGCTTGACTCGCTTTGTAGCGACGCTCATAAAGTGGGTGAGTTTTCTCTTATAAACCAAAACTCAGATCAGTTTGGCTCTAAAGATCTGGAAGGAAAGGTGTGGATTGCGGCTTTTTTCGCAACGAACTCAGAACATGTTGCAGCGACAACTAAGCAACTGCTTTGGCCTAACTGGAGATACAGAAACAAAGAGGGAATAGCGATAGTTTGCTTCACATTGGACCCGGAACACGACACGCCAGAGGTGTTAACTGAATACGTCAACAAAAACACCCGCTATAACACAGCTGATAACTGGCAATTCTTAACTGGAGAAAAATCCGAAATAGATAAAATTATCGAAGAGGAGTTTCTCATCACACGCGATTCTATAGATCCTGGCAACATCGCTACATTATGGCTTGTAGATGCTAAGGGCTATTTAAGAGGAGTATATCACGCGGCATCGGAGGACGCTTTAAGAGATGCCACAGAAGACATTGCTTTACTGAAAAAAGAGATGGATGTTATTGAGTACAGCCGTATAAAAGAAGTAGAAGCAGTCGAAAAACTGACCTCCGGAAGAGACTTCCCACCAGTGCTAGGACCAGAGGGACACACAGTTCCCCCTTTTGCATTTATGGGGATTGACAGCGTGGAACTAAGTAACCGTGACATAGAGGGAAGAATTAAAATCGTCGATTATTTCTTCACGAACTGCCCTACTATATGTCCCATTCTGAGCAGTCAACTTGCCAGAACCCAAACCATCCTCAGTAGGCGAGGCTTAGGGCTGGATGAACTTATAATATTGTCTCACTCCGTTGATCCCGAACGCGACAGTCCACACCAAATGGACTTATATGCTCAAAGCATGAATGCCGACACCTCGCAATGGAAGTTTCTGACTGGCGACAAGGCAGAGCTTTACGACCAAGCCAGAAATGGATACTTTCTTACTGCTCTTGAAAGCGATACCGCCGAGGGTGGATTTTTCCATTCCGACATCTTCGTGTTAATTGATACTGAGGACCGTATTCGCGGATTTTATGACGGAACATCAACTGAGGAAGTTGATGAAATGATCTTAGATATCCATAAACTCACACTGAAAAACAGCATCGAATGAAAAATACAGACTCAAAACTGAAAATTATAATTTGGAGTATAGCCATCTTGATACCAGTCGTCGTTACAATCCTTGGTTATTTACCTGGACTAGATTTAAGTGCAGAAACTAAGTCCCAACTTTTTCTTCTACCCAAGCTAAACGCCTTCATTAACGGAACGGCCTTTTGTGTTCTAATCGCTGCTTGGCTAGCAATCAGAGCAAAGAATATAGCTCTTCATAAGAAGCTAACCACGACTGCTGTCATTCTTAGTTTTTGTTTCCTCTTGAGCTACATCGCATTTCACTTCACAATGCCATCAACATCGTATGGCGGAGAGTATGCGTACTTGTACTACTTCATCCTTATCACTCATATCCTCCTTAGCGCAGCTATAGTCCCGCTAGTTCTATTCACATATGCTAGAGGCTGGATGATGGACGTGGAAAAGCATAAAAAACTAGCTCACTTCACTTGGCCCCTTTGGCTGTATGTTACTGCAACTGGAGTTATCGTATATTTAATGATAAGTCCATTTTACGATGCGACATCTTCTATTTGATTTGGAAAAACAACAGTGATCCGAAAAGCCACCATAGTATTATTTACTCTCACATTTATACTTGTTGATGTGAGTTGGGGACAATGTGTGATGTGCAAGGCAGTGGGTGAGCAAAGTGCGAAACTTGACGCCGTAGGTAAGGGATTAAATGCAGGGATTATCTTCTTGATGGCGTTTCCGTATATATTATTAGGGATAGGCGGATATGTCGTTTGGTCTAGATTTAACAAACAGGAGCAATAATACTCAGTGGGGTAGACTGTGTTGAGTTAAATTTGGGGTAGAGTACTATTTACACACACATCATGATGTCTCGATTCAGCCTTTGCTTTGCCACTTGTCTTTCCCTAATCCTTATTTCAGGTTCTTCTATAGCCCAAACCCCATGGTCCCTTCAATCTTGTATAGATCATGCCTTCACGCATAATTTACAGATTAAGCAAAGCCATCTTGGAACCCAAAGTGCTGAGATAGGAATGCAAGGTGCTCAGGGAGCTTTCCTGCCATCCTTAAATGCTTCTGCATCACACGGTTATAATATCGGAATGACTATCGACCCGTTTACGAATGATTTCGCTACAGACGCGATTCAATCGAACAACTTCGGGCTAAGTTCTGGCCTAACTCTTTATAATGGATTTAAAAACCACATTAACTTAAGACGTGCACGTATAGGTCTCGATATCGCTGCCACTTCACTAGAACAAACTAGAAATGATCTCGCTTTAACCATCTCTGGAGCTTACCTCAACATCTTATTTCAAGAGGAGTTCGTGAAGGTGGCTATCCTTAATCTCGAAACTACGAGACGGCAGGTTGAAAGAGTGGCGAAGCTTGTAGAAGCTGGTGCTTCTCCCGCGTCTGATCTTCTTGATGTACAAGCTCAAGAGGCATCGGATATAGCCGCATTAGTAATTAGTGAAAATGGTCGGTTCCTTGCTAAACTCAATCTAGCGCAGCTTTTACAATTAACTGGTCAGTCTGTAACTTCATTTGATATTGTAGCACCTGAAGCTGGTGAACTCACAGTCTCCCCCATCCCCCTAACTTCTAGTACCGCAGTTGAATTTGCATTAACCTCATTCCCGCAAATCCGAGCTGCTAGTCTTAACGTGGATGACGCTAACCTAGGGTTAGAAATAGCGAAAACCAGTTATCTCCCTCGCCTTTACGCATCCTACAATTTCGGGTCCGGGTATTCTGGCAACAGAACACAGAATGTAGGCGATCCTACACTTGAGATGTTAGAGCTAGGCGAAACAGAAGATGGCACTACTGTTTATTACGCTGGAGTGGACGATAACATGAACCTCGTAATACCCCAAGTGAATACATACGACAGAGAAACAACACCATTTATTGATCAGTTAAGTGAGAATATTAATCAAAGCGTATTCTTCAGCCTAAGCGTACCTATTTTCAATAACTACTCAACAAAAAACAGTATTGAACTTGCTAAGGTGAGCGTGCTTAGATCTGAGTACAATCAACAGGCTGCCTCTCAGATTCTCCGAACAAGCATTGAGAGTGCTTGGGCTGATGCCGTCGCTGCACAGAAAACATTAGCCGCTCAAGAAGCTGCCCTCAACGCAGCGGAACTAGCTTTTGTAAACACAGAGCTTAAATTTGAGGCGGGAACCATTTCCGCCCTTGAATACGCCGACGCTAGAACAAGGTTAGACAACGCCCGTATTGGTGCACTTCGGACTAGATACGATTTGGTCTTCAAATCAAAGATCTTAGACTTCTATCAAGGAAAATCTATCTCACTCTAATCTCAAGAAAGCCTTAACCCTCCTCCGATAATGTCAAAAAAACGCATCTTCATTTTCCTTGGCGCTATAGTCATATTCATTATTATTGTCTCCACATTTTTCAGTGACAAAAGCGAAGCCCCAAGCGTAACGACATCAATACCGACAATTGAAACTATAGTAGAAAGAGTAAGCGCATCTGGAAAGATTCAACCAGAAATGGAGGTAAATATATCCGCTGAAGTGAGCGGCCAACTAATAAACCTTCCCGTTAAAGAGGGTGATAAAGTTTATATAGGTGACCTCCTGGCTGAAATAAATCCAGACGTTTACATCTCAGCTCGTAACAGAGCCCAAGCCGCAGTTAACACCTCGCGTTCGAACCTCTATTCAGCTAGAGCTGCTAAAGCCACTTCCAAAGCAAATCTTTTCGTAGCGGAAAAAGCTTGGTCAAGAGCCCAATTATTATTCAAGGACGGAATAGTCTCTCGTGCCGATTACGACCAAACCGAAGCCGCCTTTATCTCAGCAACCGCAAATCTCACTAGCGCTTCTGAGGGCGTAAATTCTTCAAAATACGCCATCCTAAGCGCTTCAGCTTCACTCCAGGAAACTCTTGACAACCTATCGCGCACCACCCTTATAGCACCCCAAGACGGAGTCGTTACAGCCCTCGTAAAGGAGGTTGGAGAGTCAGTACAGGGTAATGGCTTCACAGCCGGAGAAATCGTTATGAAAATCAGTAACCTCGATATTATGGAAGTCAATGTCGAAGTGAACGAAAGCGATATCATCAGTGTCGGACTTGGTAATTCGGTAGAAATCGAGGTTGATGCATACCTCGACAGAATCTTTTCAGGCACTGTCACAGAAATCGGCAACACCGCCCTAAACGCTAGCACAAACGGATTCAACCTCGATCAAGTCACTAACTTCTCAGTAAAGATCCGCATCAATTCCTCAAGCTACTCCGAGCTATCTTCAGACCTCATCCTCGGCTCCTCTGCTCCTTTCCGCCCAGGCATGAGCGCCACCGTTGACATCCTCACAAAAACTCAGAACGACGTCATATGCATCCCCATCCAATGTGTGACTTCAAGAAAAAATACCGAATCCGACAACTCTAGTTCTGCACCAAGTTTAGGTGTCTTCCTATTACAAGATGGCATCGCGGTTTGGACAGAAGTCGTAACTGGTATTCAAGATAACCTTGTAATAGAGGTCGTTAGCGGAATTAGCATAGACGACATAGTAATCAGCGGACCATACGATATGGTAGCGCGCAAACTCGTTGATGGAGACGCCGTCTCGGGCACCACTTCTTCGGGAGAAAAAGTCGAAAAGGAAGGTTCAGCCTTCACTATCTCTTTTTAACTAATTCAAGCCTTCGTGATCACCCTACTCCATCTCGAAACCACCACCCTTCAATGCGGTGTTGCGCTCTCTCGTGACGGAGTCCTCCTAGCTTCTCGCAGCATCCGCGAGTCCGGCTACACTCACGCTGAGAAATTACTCCCTTTCATAGATTCCGTATTCACCGAAACCGGAATTTCTCGCGACACCCTAGACGGAGTATGCGTGTCTGGCGGGCCTGGTTCCTACACCGGTTTACGGATAGGCGTATCTACGGCAAAGGGCATCTGCCATGCTCTGAACCTTCCCCTCGTAGCGGTCGACACCCTCTCCATCCTAGCTCTTCAAGGCTATGCTCAGCACCCTAACGTTAACGCATGCGTACCGATGATAGACGCTCGACGCATGGAAGTTTACACCCGCACCTTCACGGAAAACTCAAGCTTGCGCTCAGAAATTGAACCCCTCATCGTGGACGAAAACACCATTTCTCTCTACTCACAATATTCCTCCATTTGCTTCATCGGCGACGGTGCCATAAAGTGCGAACAAATCCTGGGAGGAAAAGGCCGAGTTTTCCTCGAAGAATATCCCTCCGTTGAATCTTCAATCCCTCTCGGCCACTCAGCCTACGTCGCCGGCAACTTCGTCAACCTCAGTTCATACGAACCTAACTACCTCAAAGCCTTCAAAGCTGGTGCAGCAAAAGACCCGTTCGGTTTGAGGAAACCTTTATCGTTATGAAAAATTTCCGCCTCCCCTTCTTTGCGATGTTACTCGTTTTGCTCACCCAAGCCAAATGCGATTCCTCACACCAAAACATCCCATACGTCCCTGTCAATTTCGACATCAACTTAAACCTCCCTGCTTACAATACCCTAAATTTTCCTTCCGAACATCTCCTTCTCTCAGGAGGATCTCAAGGCTTAATTATATACAGGTACACCCTGGATGAATTCGTTGTTCTAGACAGACATTCCACTTTCGATATTCCTATGAATTGTAAAGTTACAGTGGGTGCTGACGGAGTCACCTTAAGCGACGACTCCGAATGCTCTGACTCTCAATGGCTGGTTTTAGATGGGTCCGTCATGCAAGGACCGGCGCAGCTTCCGCTTCACAGATACCGTTCATCTTGGAACCCTCCGATTTTACACGTTTATAACTAAAACGTTATAGGAAAAGTCAACCAACTGGTTGACAAAACATTAATATCTATACTGATCTGACTTGTATGGGCCCTCGACGGGAACGCCGATGTAGTCGGCTTGGTCTTGAGAAAGGATTTCTAGTACTACTCCAACTTTCGCTAGGTGTAATCTAGCAACCTTTTCGTCTAAGTACTTAGGCAGAGTGTAGACCTTGTTCTCGTACTTCTCAGAACCTTCCCAAAGCTCTAATTGAGCAAGGACTTGGTTAGAGAAGGAATTGGACATTACGAAGCTTGGGTGGCCAGTGGCGCATCCAAGATTAACGAGTCTGCCTTCAGCAAGCAAAATGATTTCCTTACCATCTATTGAGTATTTATCAACTTGGGGTTTGATTTCATCCTTAGTAGCACCGTGGTTGTCGTTGAGCCACGCCACATCTATTTCATTATCAAAGTGTCCGATATTGCATACGATGGCTTTGTCTTTCATCGCCTCGAAGTGAGCGCCTGTGATGATGTCTTTGTTTCCTGTAGCTGTAACAATGATATCTGCTTCATCACAAGCGTCGAGCATAGACTTCACTTCGAAGCCTTCCATAGCAGCTTGAAGTGCGCAGATAGGATCTATTTCACTTACAATAACTCTGCAACCAGCATTTCTTAAAGACTCGGCAGAACCTTTACCAACATCACCGAAACCGGCAACAGCAGCAATTTTCCCAGCCATCATAACGTCTGTAGCTCGACGGATTGCGTCGACTAAAGATTCGCGACATCCGTATTTGTTATCGAATTTGGATTTAGTAACCGAATCGTTGATGTTAATCGCGGGCATGGTCAGGGTGCCGTTCTTCTCTCTATCGTGAAGACGGAGTACACCTGTTGTGGTTTCTTCTGAGATACCCTTTATGCCATCTACCATTTCTGGGAAACGGTCCAGAACCATGTTCGTGAGGTCTCCACCGTCGTCAAGTATGAGGTTTAGCGGTTGTCTGTCTTCACCGAATCGCAGGGTTTGTTCTATACACCAATCAAACTCCTCCTCTGTCATGCCTTTCCACGCGTAAACCGGCACCCCTGTTACAGCAATAGCAGCTGCGGCGTGATCCTGTGTAGAGAAAATGTTGCACGAAGACCAAGTCACATCAGCACCCAACTCGACTAGAGTTTCGATGAGAACTGCTGTCTGGACAGTCATGTGCAGACATCCAGCAATCCTAGCACCCTTAAGTGGTTGAGAGGGGCCGTATTCTTTTCTGATAGACATAAGTCCGGGCATCTCAGCCTCGGCTAGTGTAATCTCCTTCCTTCCCCATGCAGCGAGGCTAATATCTTTTACTTTATAAGGCAGTACCATAGTGTCAGTTGTTGCATTCATTCTGCAAAAATACGATATCTTCGCCTACATGGAGTTACTTTCATTTCCCAATCCGCCAGCATCATTTGAAATGGCTGTGGTAAGATACGTGGAAGGGTACCTGGAATCAATAAAGCAGTATTTTCCGGAACGGAATTTGATGGGTTTCTCAGAGAAAAGGATGGAAGAGCATATAGGAGTTGTTTATGCCATTTCACATCTTCTAAGTCACGAAAACTGGCATCTTGAACACGGAGGAGACGGAGCGCCGGAACTTTTTGAAAACGCGAAGCGTTCGAAATTTTCGATTTCGATTTCGCATTGCTCGAGTGCTCAGGATGAAACATTGGTAGCTGTTTGTATATCTGAGACTACAAGAAAAATAGGGGTTGATATAGTGTTAATGGGTGACGAGCGAATACGGAGAGTAGCACCACGGACTATGTCGGAACGAGAACGGGTTGGTGGACAGTTGGAGAAGGTTTGGGCTGTGAAGGAAAGTATGTTTAAGGCCTTCGGACTTGGGCTAGATTTTAAGAACGATCTAGCGGTGGTTTTTGATGAAACCGAAGTATGCGGAACCGTAAGGGGCGAAAAAAGCCGGTGGTGGGTTGAGGAAATAGGTGGTGTGATAGTGGCGTTAGGGCCCACCTAGATTATCCGTAATGCTCCCCATCCTTCGACAGAGAATGTGTTAATGTTAGTCCGGTCTCCCTGTAAGTCGTCAGCACATTAGCCAACCTCTCTAAATATTCCCAAAAGGGTTCGAAAATAGTTCAGTTGACTCCAGATAGGGGAAAAGGGGTGTTAAAAATCAAGATGAATGAGAACGGAAGACCGTCGTGTCATTCTTCATTGTCAGAAATTGAGTAGGGGAGATGTTGAAATTTGTTCGATGATTTATAATGGAGTTTGATGTATGACCTTCAAATCCTCCTCGACATGTTTCGACTTCCCGCCTCTCTCATCCTCTATAGACGTAAGACATTCTCAAGCATATAATTAAAGTATTCTTAGAGCAAAGGGATAGAAAAAATCGGGTAGGAGGTGTTGTGGTTATAAATGTTTTGATTACTATCGAAGTAAAGCCACATGCCCTCGCTTTTCATACACCTCGCTTTTACATCGATATCTTACTTGCCAGGTATATAATCCGTCTGGACAGAAATAGTCACCATTCTTGTGCGAACCATTCCATGATTCGTTCAAATTATTTGTATGAAAAATCATCTCCCCCCATCTATTGTAGATCTTAAGTTCAAATACTTGTAAAGTTTCAGTATTTACTTTAAAAGCATCATTTACCCCATCATTGTCTGGTGTAAATGCTGTTGGGACATAGATGTAATTTGAATAAATATTTAGAGATAGATAATTAATGCTATCACATCCATATTGATTGCTTGAAACAAATATGTAGTCACCACTTGTAATATATGTTTCATCATTCCATATAAACTTTTCACAGCTATTTACAGTACTAAATGTTTCATCCACAAGTTGATCATTAATGACTAAATCCAACCTAGCAATGGAGTCGCATCCACTAGCGTTAGTTGATAGATATTCATAAACTCCAGAAGAGCTATATGTATCTCCATTCCATATATAGGGTATACAGGAGTTGATAGAATAAATTGATGATGTTGGAGAATTTATTGTAAGATTTAAGTTGGCTATTGAATCACATCCCGTCGAATTAATTGTCTGATAGGTGTAAACGCCAGAGCTACTATATGTAGATTCATTCCATGAGTATTCATTACAAGCACTTATACTTGTGTTTGATGATGTGGATGGGGTTATTGTTAATTCTAGTGACGTAATAGAATCACAACCATTGGAATTTATCGTTTGATATTCATAAATGCCAGAGCTTGAATAATTGTTCCCATTCCAGAAATAGTCAGGACAAGAAGAAGCTGAAGTTAGCGAGGCAGAAGATGGATTAATTGTCAAATTAAGTGTTGCAATAGAATCACAACCATTTATATCCAACGTTTGATATTCGTAAATTCCAGAAGTGGTATAATTATTTCCATTCCAAATATATTGATCACAGGAGCTTTCTGATGTTAGTGATGTCGTAACTGATGAAATCGTCAAATCAAGAGTTGCAATAGAATCACATCCATTTTCATTAATAGTTTCGAAAAAATAAGAACCAGAGGAGTCGTATGTTGTTCCATTCCAATCATATTGTTCACATGAGCTTACGGCCGTTAATGATGATGTCGATGCATTAATTGTAAGTTCTAATGTTTCCAATGAATCACATCCATTACTATTTACAGTTAGATATGTATAATACCCAGATGCTTCATATAACTGATCATTCCAGAAGTATGGCTCACAACTTCCGATAGAAGTAAGTGACGAAGTGGATTCGTTAATAGTAAGGCTTAGTGTCGCTGTTGAATCACATCCCGTAACATCCGTCAGTTCTAACTCATATAATCCTGAAGAAGTGTATGTGTTTCCATTCCAAGAATATTGACCACAACTTTCTGCTGTAGCAAAAGATGCTGAAGAAGCATAAATATTTAATTCAAGAATAGCTAATGAATCACAGCCGTTTTCACTGGTTGCCTCAGATATATAAAGCCCAGATGAGTTGTAAAGAATTTCATTCCATAAATACGAATCGCAAGAATTTATTTCTACGATCGAGTTCTCTACTTGATTTATCACACTAATAGTAATCTGATCAGAATCTGAAACTTCAGACCCATCACAAGCCGTGTATGTAACAGTCGATGAGTATGAAGAATTTATATTTGGACAAACTGTAACGTCTGGACCACTACCTAGAGACAATCCATCTTGATCAAACCATGCAATGCTATAGCTTTGATTTGCAGAAGGCACAAATCTCCATGCTTCAGTTGAAGCTGACCAATCGCCAGTATTTCGATTAGGCGGTGTGTACCCCAGAGTACCATCTTCATTCTGTATACCTATTAATGCATTTCCACTATTCCAAAACGAACATGTTGGTTTGTCTTCAATGATCACTTCAATAACATTTGTGGTTTCATAAAGTAGGATTTGTTGTGATGTTGTGATACTATTACAAGTAAAAGAATAATGCGGAACATCTTCATAATTAATAATGAAGATTCTGCAAGGAGCTTCACCCACGACATCTATTCTTATGTTACCTGATATAGAAGGATCTATGTCATGATAAGCACCGTTTATTGAATTTCTGTATGGCACATCATTCGTGTTGGGGATATTTTCAGTAAACTGCCAGTCACAATACGATGCATTTGCTTCCGTAAAGTTAGCCTGGCTAGCAAGAGAAACATCGAATGTCATAACACCATTAGCACCTATTACTAACTCATTATATGAGTTTTCAAAAAAACAAAACACAAAAGGTATCGGGATTACTTCACTCCACACATCATCAAAACCGACCAAAATGGGAGTGCCTTGATTAAACGGGAAGGGAGAGTAAGCTATCGATTCTACTTCATATATTGCTGTATTTCCAACTTCTAACACATCTGCTACAAGGTCAATACAAGTGTTCGCACATTCAAGATAAATATCTTCTCCTATGTTAATGCTAGGACATCCAGCATCGGTTTGAGCAAGTAGTTGTGAGCTATATAAAACAGCAATGGCTAGTATGTACTTTTTGATTACTCGCACTGTCCACTACCTTTGAGATGTGTATTAAATTGGTTGATTGCAATTTTTGCGATAACACTAGTCGGCAGAATAGAAATCAAAATTTGAATTAGTTTGATTCGAAAACTGGTGGTAATAATTCGCTGACCTATCAGTGTTTTGTGAATTGCTACTCTTGCAATATCCTGTGATGACATTACTGTAATTCGTGCGGCTAAAGCACCATTCTTGATTTGGGCTTTAACTAACTCATTAGTGGGAGAAGCACCAGTCATAAGAACGCTAACTCCTACCCCACTTTCTTTAAGTTCATAGGACAGAGCTATGCTGAGATTTTTGATATACGTCTTTGAAGATGCGTAAAGTGCTTTATATGGTGACGGCACACCAGCTAGCATACTTGCAATATTTAATATGTGCGAAGACTTATTTTTCTTCAGCAATGGAAGAAATTTATTAATCATGAGCGATGTCGCTTTAACATTGAGGTCGAGCAAGGATTGAATGTATTCTTGAGAATGAGTTTCATATGGAGCAGTTCCCCCAAAGCCTGCATTATTGATAAGAAAATCTATCTTATATCCTTCACTAACAACCTTTTTATGTAAACTCTCTACACTGACTGAATCTGTCAAATCACATTCGAAAAAATCACATCTGACATCATAGCTCTGCGAAATTTTTGATGAAGTTTTTTCTAACCCCTCTCCTGGCAATGAAACCATCAGAATATTCCTTCCTAAAAAGGCACATCTTTTACTAAACTCAAGACCTATGCCCTTGCTTGCGCCTGTTATTAATGTAAACTTATTCATTAGTATAAAAGTAAAACGTTTTGTGTTGTAATATGACTAAGAAAGCATTTTTCCTGCTACAAAGCCAGTCGTCCAAGCAGCCTAAAATTAATCCCAACTGTAATCCCACATTGAAATCGTGAGTCATTTATCCTTAACATTGTAACTGGCAATTCAACTCAAAGCTTAAAACTACTTAACTGACGTGATGAAAGTACTTATTACTGGTGCAACAGGGTTCCTAGGCTCTAAAACCGTTGAGAAAATTGTCGAACTTCCTGAAGTGACTCATGTAATTGCAACAGGTCGTACTATGCGAGAAGCTAGGAGGGTAGACAGCACTAAGGTTGAGTATAAACTCGGAGATCTAGCTAGTCGTGAATTTGTAAACTCCATAGTTAAGGATGTGGATGTTGTTGTAAATACGGCAGCTCTGTCATCGCCATGGGGAACTGAAGAGCAGTATCGAACGGCGAATGTATTAACACAGAAAAATCTGATTGAAGCTTCAGAAAAACATGGCATAGAGAGGTTTGTCTTTGTTTCTACGCCTGGACTTTATCACAATGGAGACGATAGGTTTCTTGTGAAAGAGAGTGAACCGCTTCCTGAAAAATTTGCAAATCAGTATGCCGCTACGAAAAGGGAAGCAGAGATTTTGCTGGAAACATCGGGGCTTTCATTCGTTACCATTAGGCCTCGTGCAATTATCGGAGCAGGAGACACTACGATAATGCCACGACTCATTAAAGCAGATGAAGAGGGTAAGTTGAAAATCGTAGGTGACGGTGAAAACAAACTAGATTTAACATCGGTTGAAAATGTAGCGTATGCAATTATCCTAGGAATGAAAGCAAATAAAGAGGCTTTAGGTAGGGCTTATAATATCACAAATGGGGAGCCTCTAAAACTTTGGTGGGCTATCAATACAGTGCTGGTCGGGCTAGGAAGAAAGAAGGTGGAGAAAAAAGTCGGATACAGATTAGCATATTTAGGAGGAGGATTGATGGAGCTTGTGTCAAAGTTGATAACAAAGAAGGAGCCGCCTATTACGAGATTCAGTATTGATGTTCTGGCAAAGAATTTCACGTTAGACATCAGCGATGCTAGAAGGTTGCTTAATTACACTCCTAATATGACTACTCAAGAGTCGATAGACCAGTTTGTAAAGTGGTATTCTGAACAGGAAGGTTAAGCGAAGTAGATATATATCGATAGAGTCCTAATTGTATCTTTAAAAAACATTATGAAGCTATTACAGATCTTTGCTAATCTGTATCCGACTTTTTACTCCACCTACTGATTAAAAAGTCATTCTGAGTTAGCAGAGGTTTTTTTGTTCCCCATATATCACCATCTTTATCTGGAAACCCTCTTTTGTCTTAAGTGTCCTAATTTATAGGTGGACGTAACAAGTCAAATATATTTTAAACGCAGTCTACACAAGATTTGAACGTAAAAAAGGAAACCCCGAAAGATTCCCTTTTTAAAAACTACTAGAAGAACTAGTAGCCAAATTTCTTGAGCTTGAGCTCACTCGCGCTATCTAGCGTTCTATGCCTTTATGGCGACGCTCAGTACTAACACTAAGTTTCTTACGTCCTTTACGGCGGCGTGAGTTTATCACGTTACGGCCGTTAGAAGAAGACATACGTTTACGGAATCCGTGCTTGTTGCGACGTTTACGTACTGATGGTTGAAAGGTCCTTTTCATCTTAATCTATTATTACCCCGTTGAATAGGGACGGCAAAGATAGTGAATTCTTTCTACTATC
>CAWVZZ010000034.1:0-14337 GCA_963934745.1 uncultured Flavobacteriales bacterium
ACGAGCGCAGAGAGTAACCCTACTTAGCCAAATCCTTTCTAATTGCCTTCGCCTTCTCTTTCGCTTCCAAGTTTCTCTCGATGGAGTGACCTGGTCTAGTCCATTTCACACTACCCTTAGCATCTGAACCATTCTTGTAGCTGTCGTTGCTGACGGGTTTATCTCCGTCTACAAATGGAGCCTTGCCTTTTAACCCTAGGATCTTAAAGAGCTTCATGTCTTCGTTGATGTCCGGGTTAGGAGTCGTTAATAATTTGTCTCCCGCGAATATTGAAGAAGCGCCAGCCATGAAGCACAGAGTTTGGCCTTCATCACTCATATTAGTTCTCCCGGCAGAAAGACGAACCACAGCTTCAGGCATCACAATGCGGGCTGTTGCCACCATGCGAACCATATCCCAAATAGGAACTGGAGTCTGTTCTGCTAATGGTGTCCCCTCGATGGGAACCAAGGCATTGATAGGGACAGACTTCGGTTGAGGGTTCATATTTGTCAAAGTCACTAACATATTGCAACGATCTTCATCGGACTCACCCATCCCCACTATCCCTCCCGAGCAAACACTGATCCCTGCTTTACTAGCATTTTCAATCGTTTTTAAACGGTCATCATAACCTCTTGTAGAGATGATTTCTTTGTAATGCTCTTCCGAAGAATCGAGGTTGTGATTGTATGCGTAGAGTCCTGCGTCAGCTAATCTTTGGGCCTGTTCTTCTGTCATCATTCCAAGCGTGCAGCAGACCTCCATATTTAAGTCGTTCACGGTCTGAACCATATCTAGAACCTGGTCGAACTCTGCGTTATTCTGAATATTCCTCCAAGCAGCACCCATACATAAACGAGAAGATCCATTAGATTTCGCTCGTAACGCTTGCGCCTTCACATGACTCACACTCATTAATTCGTTAGTCTCGATATCGGTATGATAACGAGCTGCTTGTGGACAATACCCGCAATCTTCTGGGCAACCTCCCGTTTTAATGGAGAGCAAAGTGCTGATCTGCACTTCAAGTGGATTGTGATTTTCGCGATGAATTGTCGCCGCCTCGTACAATAATTCCATAAATGGTTTATTGTAAACTTCTAGTACCAACTCCTTAGTCCACTGCTTTTCCATGTTCTTCCTTGTTAAACAAATATACTCTTTATCCTAAGTTTTCTCAATGATTATGCTCACTGCATTTCCCCCAAAACCCACTGCATTAATCATTACTGTTTCAGGTGTTAATCGCTTGCTCTCTACCTCTGTTTTATACGGGAAAGAAATTAGCTCTTGCCTATTTAGCATCTCTATAGCTAAGTCCAAACTCAGCCCACCCGAAGCCCCTAGGGTATGTCCTGTTTGGTGTTTCGTGCTGATCAGGTGTGGGCCGTTTTTGCCGAAAATGGCTTCTACGGCTTTCAGCTCGGACCGGTCTCCTTGCGTGGTTCCCGGGGCGTGCATTACCACTACGTCAAGTTCCGTTAGCTCCGCGTCTGATAATGCCATCCTCATGCTTTTCTGCAAACAATCTGCTTCAGCTGAGAGGGAGGCGCTGTGTTGAATTATCTCTGTTGCATATCCAAGGCCTATAATCCTAGCGAGGGATTTTTGTGCTCGATCTCTTTCTAAAGTAAACATGGCAGCACCCTCCCCTAGCACCATGGTGTTATCTTCATTCGCTTTGCGTAAAGGAGCACACGACCAGTCAGATGATTTCTTACTGTAAATCCCCAGAGCTTTCATCTGAGCAACTGTAAAGTCAGTAAGTGGAGCTTCTGACGCGCCAACTAAAAACTGATCAGCCATATTACTACCAATCCAAGCACAAGCATTCAGCACTCCATGTAGGGCTGTGCTGCAAGTAATGGAGTGCGACAGGGTCGCGCCCTCGATTCCTAAATCATATGCAACCCAAGAAGAAATGTTGCCCAGCGTCGTAGTAGGTGATACCATAGGAGACATCCTTTTATCGGGCGCTTCTAAAAAGTGCTTATGGTGTTTTTCAAAAAGCTGAGTAGCACCTCTAGAAGAACCGATGTTGATGCCTGTTTTTTCGAGATTAGTCCACCCTGCATTTTTCACTGCGTTTCTACTGGTCCAAAGCGCTAACAAAACAGTTTTATCTAACCGTCGATAGTTTATGTTTTCTTTCCTCAACTCGGTGATCAGCTTTTCGCTAGCAGGAGATAATTTTCCTGTTGGGGTGTCCTCATTATTGAAACAACAAGTGGTTAAAGCTGATTTTGGGCTTCTATATTGTTGCCAAATCTGCTCACTTTCGTGTCCCACACAAGCAATAGTGCTTTTTGCTGTAATAAGGATGTTTTGCATGCGACAAAACTATCGTATTGCAATCTTATCTAAACCCGAAATTATACTTTTATATACTTTCTCTAATTCGAGATCAGTAATACAGTAAGGGGGCAAGATGTATATGACGTTTCCCAGTGGCCTGAGTATCACTCCCTCATTAATAAAGTGCTGGTAAAGTGTGTTTCGAATTTCACTAGCATATCCTTCGCGATCCGCTTTTAACTCTAGAGCTAATATGGTTCCTGTTTGGCGTATGTCTACGAGTAGCGGGTTGCCTCTTAGGCTCTCCGCAAAATCTGAATGCCTCTCGGTAATTCTCTTAATACTGTTCTGACACTCTTCGGACTCCAACAAGTCCAGACTAGCAATAGCAGAAGCGCATCCGACAGGATTACCAGTGAAGGAATGGCCGTGAAGGAAAGCTGTGGTGATATCGTCTCCTAAAAAAGCATCATAAACGGCTTGTGTGCAGGTGGTCAAGGATATAGGCATTACACCCCCAGAAAGCCCCTTTGAAAGACAAAGGAAATCTGGTTTTTCACGTAACTGATTGCTGGCGAAGTAAGTCCCAGTTCTCCCGAATCCTGTCATTACCTCATCGGCGATACACAACACATCTTCAGCCTGACACATCTTCAGCATTTTATCTAGAGTGCTCGCTGAGTACATGCGCATTCCGCCAGCCCCTTGAACAAGTGGTTCGAAAATAAATGCCGCCACATCGCCCTTGTCTAGCTCGATCTGAAGAGCTTCTATACACGCGTCTTCATCTTTAGGAAAAGGTAAATGCGTGACATCGAATAAATAATCCTTAAAATGGGCAGAAAATATGCTTCTGGCTCCGGCAGACATCGCGCCGAAAGTTTCTCCATGATATCCTCCATCTAAGGCTAGAATTCGGCTACGCTTCTCCCCCCTATTATTCCAAAATTGTATGCTCATTTTCAAAGCTATCTCTACAGCTGAGGAACCATCACCAGAGAAGAAGAACTTTCTTTGATTATCCGGCAATCGTTGACTTAAACGTTCGCAAAGTTTGACGGCTGGCTTATGAGTAAATCCAGCAAATGGAATGTGCTGCAGCTCTACCATCTGAGCGTGTACTTTTTCAGTCAAATATGGATGTGAGTGTCCATGCAGGTTAACCCACCAAGAAGCTATAGCATCGATATAACTGTTCCCCTCTTCATCAAACAAGAGCGTGCCCTTACCCTTTACAATGGGCAGAGCATCCTCCGATGTCTTCATCTGAGTAAATGGATGCCAAATGTATCTTTTATCTTTTTCTGAAATACTCATAATGCTTCCTTAAACTGCTGCGCGTATTTTAAAATAACGGTTTTATCTATACTCTCTTCTTCCGTAATTCTACCTAGGAGACGAACTCCACTCATAGAAAGAATGATACTCTCTGTGTCTTTATTTTCACTTCCGTTAAATATGATTCCTTTGATAGGGATGTGTCTTTTCTGAAGAGCTTCAATACTTAATAGCGTGTGATTAATACTACCTAGATAGTGACGACTCACCAGAATAACTTCCGCTTCGATCTGCTCAATGAGATCTATGATGCAGTCCTTTTTATTTATGGGGACCATCAATCCTCCTGCACCTTCTATGACGAGGTGGTTATCCGTCGAGGGGATTTGAAAATCGCTTAAACAAATTTCCACTTCATCTCTTTCTGCTGCGGCATGAGGTGACATAGGGTGATTTAAACGAAAGGTCTCTTCGTGAAAATGACTTTTAGAATTACTAATAAGTTCTTCAACTTTATGAGTGTCGCTATAGTCCAATTCTCCCGCTTGTACAGGTTTCCAGTAATCTGCTTGAAGGGCCTCTGTTAAAATCGCGGCGATTACGGTTTTACCTACTTCAGTTCCTATGCCTGTAACAAATATCCTCATATTAATATTTTTAGCTCATCGCAAAGTAGCGAGATTTCATCACGCGAATTAAAGCTATGCAAGCATATCCGAATACGCTCCGTGCCTTTAGAAACAGTTGGAGATAAAATGGGGCGAACATCCATCCCGTTGCTTTGAAGCTTCTGGGCTAAAGATTTGGTCTTTAGATTTTCTCCCAACACTATGCATTGAATGGGAGAATCGCTTTGGATTAAACTTGAGTGCTGGAAACTAGCCTTGAAGAATGCTATATTCTCGTGGAGTGCATTTATCTCCGAGCAATTTATCAGTGATCTGTAAGACTCCTGAATTACAGTGATACTGTGTGGAGGTAATGCCGTCGTATAAATAAAGGGTCTAGCGAAATTTATGAGGTAATCTTTTAGCGTCTGAGAACCCAGTATCGCTGCCCCGTGACAACCTAATGCTTTTCCGAAGGTGTGAATTTTAGCAAACGGGGTAACGTTCTGGTCTTGACAAAGCCCTTCACCTTTTGGCCCAAAAACACCCGTAGCATGAGCCTCGTCTACTACTAAATACGCGTCATGTTCACGACACACTTCATCTATCTGACGCAGTGGTGATATATCGCCGTCCATAGAATAGACACTTTCAACGACGACAAATACATCCCCGTTAGCCTGTGCTATTTTTTTCTTCAAGTCATCTACATTATTGTGATTAAATGAG
The DNA here is from genome assembly GCA_963934745.1 of uncultured Flavobacteriales bacterium. Lineage (GTDB taxonomy): Bacteria > Bacteroidota > Bacteroidia > Flavobacteriales_D > Sanyastnellaceae > UBA974. Next base: position 4,894 of record CAWVZZ010000034.1, read on the forward strand.
AAGTTTCTTGCAACACCTAATCTCAATCCATCTCTTATCGAGGCGTGACACAATTGATCGTAAATAACAGTATCTCCCTTTCTTGGAATTGAAGAGAAAAAACTCAAATTAGCATCATAACCAGAGTTAAAAATCAGAGCTGTTTCCATTCCGTGAAAACTAGCGAGATATTTTTCTACTTCTTCGTAAATAGGGTGATGACCACTGATTAATCTGCTCCCTGTAGATCCTGTCGCAGCTTGTATCGTATGCTGTTTTCTGGCAAAGCCCAAATAATCATTGGAGCAGAAATCAATCTTGACTTCAGAAGGAGTTAGACTTCTAAAAGCATTCTCAGCTTTGCGCTTGTTAAGGGCTATTTTCAGGTTATCGTCAAGCATTGATGCAAACATAAAAGATGTGGCTCATAACCCACGCAAAGTCATTAAAAAGTCTGATGGGATTTTTATATTTTAGCTTAATGAAATTCGAAATTAGAGAGGGAATAAAAACTGACTTGCCAGCTGTATTAAAGCTTATTCAGGAATTAGCTGAATATGAAAAAGCCCTTGACCAAGTTACGATTTCATTAGAAGATTTAGAAAATGATGGTTTCGGTGAAAGGCCGTGGTATTGGTTCTTGGTAGCTGAGAAAAATCATAAAGTTATAGGAATATCATTTTACTTCATTCGTTATTCAACTTGGAAGGGTAAGTTCCTTTATCTGGAAGATTTTGTAGTGAAGAAAGAAAATAGGGGGCAAGGTATTGGAGCGAAATTATTTGAAGAAACCATCAAAGTATGTCACAAATTAAAAGTTAATGGAATGGTATGGCAGGTATTAGACTGGAATACACCTGCAGTAAATTTCTATAAAAAGTATAATGCCGATATTAGTCCTGAGTGGTTAAACGGCAAACTCACAAAGGATCAAATCGAAGAGATCAACACGCTTCGTTAAAACAAGTAAATTTGTAAGTGATGTTCAATAAATTATCCCTTTTATTTATCGTTTTGCTCCTTTTTGCTGCTGTTTCGTGTAAAAAACCTATTGCTACTTTTCCAAATATAATTGACTTGAAAAACAGCCCTACATCTCCGTCTGATGAGGGATTAAATGCCTTTTTCGACTTGGGTAGCTTGATGGGATTTGCTTTGTCTGATGATACAACATCGACGGGCTTTTCGGGACCTTACATCTTAGGGGTTGATCATGGTCTGTTTTCATTGATGAGAATGTAGAGCCGGGGTAGAGTTACAATACTCTATCGTGCTAGTTAATCTAAACCCTACAATAGGTTCAGAAATAAAAAAGCCTAGACCTTGCTTGATAATTTCCCCTGATGAAATGAATCGTCACTTGAATACAGTAATCGTAGCTCCACTAACATCAACAATAAAAAACTATCCTTCAAGAACTCATGTAGAGCATAAGGATAAAAAAGGAATGATAGCACTCGACCAAATCAGAACCATTGATAAAAGGCGGATAATCAAAGGGTTTAACTCTATTAGCAAGTCGAACATTAAAAGGGCAAAGGCAGTTCTTAAAGAAATGTTGATCGACTGATAGATTAATTCTAACTCGCCATTATAGCTTCAATACACCCACACTCCCATTGAAAAAGTTAAAAAGACAGTTGATGCAACCTTAAAGTCTAGGAATTCGTTCTGATATTAGCATTCTGATTAATTCTCAATGAGTTTAAAAAACATTCTTACAAGCGCCGTTACAAGCATTGCGCTTTTATTATTATTTAGTGTCCATTCTAATGCCCAGACCGCGCCTCCATCGGATATACAGCTCGATGAGTTGAGGGTTTGGCTTAAAGCAAACTGGTACGATGGGTACCACGACCAGTTAGGGTATAATGAAGCGAGACGCCAAATGTATGGTTACGTCGACAACTTCGGGGGGATGATTTCATGCGTATACACTGGATTCACCCAAGAGGGCGGATATGTAACATACCCTAACCCTATCAACGCTGAGCATATAGTTCCCCAGAGTTTCTTCGGTTCTTCAGAACCTATGAAATCCGATATCTACATACTGAAACCCTGCCATGGAAATGCAAATAGCTCGAGGAGCAATTATCCTTATGGAGAAGTCAGCGACAGCCAAGCACAATGGTACGGCGTAGAGAATAACACATATACCTCACAAAGTAATATGCCCTCAAATGCAGATGAATGGAGCGAGAGATCCGGAAATGTATGGGAGCCTCAGGAAGAATTTAAGGGAAATATCGCTAGAGCGGTTTTCTATTTCTATACCATGTATCCATCTTCTGTGGGTCCCATTTCCCAAATCGGGTCAACAGAAACCCTTTACCAATGGCACCTCGATGACCCCGCTGACGCAGTAGAGATTTCGCGTAACGACAAGATAGAATCACAGCAGGGAAATAGAAATCCATATGTCGATTATCCAGGACTTGTGTATGACGCCTGGTTTTGGGAAGAGGCTGCTGTCGACACCGATAGTCCCACAATAACAGGTGCTACTACCGTAACTCTCGACTGCGAGGAATACCCCACTTCTGATATTTTCATCACAGCAACAGATGAGAGCCCGCCATTAGATATCACTTACACGGACTCTGGCTATACCGGTTGTGATTCTGAAATAGCTAGGATTTATGTCGTCACAGACGCAGTAGGGAATACAAGTACATTCATGCAAATTATCCAACTTGTAGACAACCTTGCACCCATATTCACTGAACTACCCTCGGATTTAGTTTTAGAGTGTGGGGATGATCTATCTGGATTAGGGGAGCCTTTAGCTACAGATAATTGTTCAGCTGTCACTATAACTTCAAGTTCAGTGCAACTCGGAGGACCTTGTCCTGAAGGATACCAAATCATTCGCACTTTCACTGCTCTTGACGATTGTGGAAACACTACTATCGCCACCCAAACGATAATCGTAAACGCCATCACAAATCCCGTGGGATGCACAGCAGATTTAGATAACGATGGATTCGTAACCGTAACCGATATACTTATGCTCCTGGGTGAATTTGGTTGTTCCGCGAACTGCTCTCACGACTTAGATGCTGATGGGATCATAGGCGTAAGTGACATCCTGGCCATTCTCGCTGTCTTCGGCACCGAGTGCTAAAAAGATATCAAATATGAAAAATCTGCTGCTTTGTGTTTTTATTCTACTTTGCTTTCAGGCACAAGCCCAAACCCCTTGCATCGACGGCATGGCAGGTGAGTACCCATGTAACAACGTAGACCTCCTTGCATTTATGCCCATAGATGAGATAGGTGGAGGAGGAACGAATGATGTTTGGGGGTGGGTGGACCCTGTTTCAGGTACAGAGTACGTAATCCTGGGTCGCAAGTCAGGTACATCCTTTATAGACATCTCGGATCCAGCAAACCCCATTTACATAGGAGACCTACCCACGGCAAGCTTTAACTCAACTTGGCGCGATATCAAAGTTTCAAATAACCACGCGTTTATCGTTTCTGAAGCTAGTGGTCACGGAATGCAGATTTTCGACCTCACACAACTAGCCTCAGTAATATCACCCCCCGTTACATTCTCAGAAACCGCTCACTACGACGGGTTCAGTAAATGTCATAACCTTGTAATCAATGAGGCCACAGAACGGGCATATGCAGTAGGAACAAACACTTCAAGTGGTGGCCTACACATTATCGATATCAGCGATCCGCTAAACCCTTCCCTAATAGGAGATTTCTCAAATGATGGGTACACCCACGATGCTCAAGTAGTAAACTACATCGGTCCGGACTCGAATTTCGCAGGAAAAGAAATTGCTTTCGCATGTAACGAAAACACCGTGACTATCGTTGATGTAAGTGACCCTACTGACGCTTACGCCATCAGCTCCTCATCCTACGACAACTCTCAATACACACACCAAGGCTGGCTAACAGAAGATCATAAATACTTTCTAGTAGGCGATGAGTTAGACGAATACTACACTGGTATTAATACCACGACTTTTATTTGGGATGTTCAAGATTTAGCGAATCCATTTCTTCTTGGAACTTTCGTCGCTGAAACCGCCGCAATAGATCACAACCTATATGTCGTAGGAGATTATTGTTACCACTCCAATTACAGAGCAGGACTTAGAATCACTTCACTCGAGGGTGTTGCTTCTGGTGTTTTAACTGAAGTGGCATACTTCGATGTGTATCCACAAAGTGATTCTCCTCAATTTAACGGAACATGGTCTAACTATCCATTTTTTCCTTCAGGAGTTGTAGCGGTAAGCCATATTGAAGAGGGATTATTTATCCTGCAACCTACAATTGTGTCTGTGGCAGGATGTCCTGGGGATTTCAATGGTGATGGAGATGTAACTGTAGCTGATCTGCTTATTCTAATCTCTGAGTTCGGGTGCAGCTCTGGTTGTGAAACTGATATGGACGATAACGATATTGTCACAGTAGAAGACTTGATGCAGTTTTTAATTGCCTTTGTGACAGGATGCTAAAGTTTGTCGGGATGCTTATCTCTGACGTGTTGCGCAATAGGAATAGAACGTCCGTCGTCGTCTAATCTGACAAAGATTAACCTCGTTGTACATACCACAGTCTCTTCGTGGCTATAAACATTAAACTTGCGTGCATCCACGGAAACGGTAATGCTCTTCCCTCCTATTTTTTCAATCTTTCCGTAAATCTTTATGAGATTATTTTCTTTAACAGGAGACTTAAACAACACCTCTTCCATCTTCAAAGTGACCATGTTAGGAGAATGGCACACCTCGTTGACAAATGCAACTGCGGACTCATCTACCCACGTCAACATCGTCCCGCCAAATAAATTATTATGGACTCCTAAATCGTTCTTCTTGCAAACCTTCGTCCCGAGTAATCTCATGTGTTTTTAATTTTTACTTTTCCGTTGTTTTTGATAGGTAGCATCATTTGGTATCCCAAATCATCCGATTTAGTATCGTCAGTTACATCTAATCCATACACCACATCATTGATGTCTCCGTATGCAAAGGTGCCGAATATTCTATCCCAAATAGAAAAAATATTCCCATAATTCTTATTCGTCCATGGCTCTTCAAAATGATGGTGGAACTTGTGGGTGTTAGGCGAAATAAATACCCAACTTATAGCCTTATCTACTTTTAGTGGCAGTTTCAAATTGGCATGATTAAAGTACGTATACGCGATAGTAATTATCCTATATAGCACATAGAAACCAAGAGGAGCACCCATTATAAATACCGCTAATATTGCAAAGGCTTCTCTTGTAATAAAGTCTAAAGGATGCAACCTGGTTCCAGTTGTCGCGTCAACCTTCGTATCGCTGTGATGAACGAGATGAATACGCCACAGAGGCTTGAAATTGTGTACCATATAGTGAGCGCAGTACTGGGCTATGAAATCAAAAACCACAATAGTAGCTAGTAATTCTAGCCAAGGCGGCCATGCTACCATTTCCAAAAGCCCCCAATTATTTTCACCCATCAAATCGAAAAGCGTCACCGTGATGATACCTACGATAACATTAATAAGAACTAGTGTCGAGAGGAAAACCAGATTAGTTCTCGTATGGGCCCACGACCTAAACCCATTTGTAAAAAGTGGCCTGATAGATTCAAATAAAAATGCAATGGATAGGCATATAAATATCCAAACCAGTTTTTGCAAGGGGTGTAAGTTGTGGAAAAAGTCGATAAATGTATCCATAAAGGAAATTTACATCTAATTCACAAGTAAATTGTGCCGCATGAATAGAATCATACTCCTAGCTCTGTTAATTTCTACATTTTCCGTAGCCGCTCAACCTACCATAACCTGGACTGATCCTATCTCAGTTAGTAGCGAAGAATATGGAGATAAAAAAAACAGCATAGCCCTTAACTCTGCTGGAGAGCCGATGGTTTTACATGGAGCCAGCAATGGAGCTCCAGGACTGTATTTGTCGATCATGTCGGGGGGAGAGTTCGGTGAGCCCATTCAGATTACGCCCGAGACTAGCATATACCTGAGTGAGGCGGAGGGACCTATTATGGCCGTTGATGGTGAAAAGATAGCTGTGAGTTACCAAATTAACGGAGACTGGGAGACAGGCTCTCGTGTTGTGATGTCTGCTGACGGAGGACTTACCTGGGGCGATCCCTATGTTCTAAACCCTGAGGCCTCGGACTATACACTTGTAGAGTCTATTTCCTTTGATAGTTATGGATTCCCATTCGTGGGTTTGAAGTGGGGAATGAAACACACACTACAGGGTATACAACTATATGACGAGGCTACAGACTCATTTCTGCCTCCCGTTGACGGTGGATGGGCATTAGATGGTGAAGTAGTATGCGAGTGCTGCCCTGCTAGAACGTCTGCACACAATGGCATCTACTACAACCTCATCAGAAATAACAATTCTAACACTCGAGACATCTGGCTTGCTGTTTCACAAGACGGAACGAATTGGTCAGACGCGTTAGATATCGACCCTACGAATTGGTACATAAATAGCTGTCCAGCCACGGGTGCCTCTTCAACCTTTATGGATGACGGCACAATGATAGCGACGTATATGTCTGGGGCGAATGGTAGTAGGATATTTTGGTCTCAAATCAACTTAGAAACTCTAGAGCTTATGGATGCTCAACAGCTAGACCCCGAAAGCTCTAGCACAGAAAACAGGCCCTCAGTAACTTCAAATGGCGAATGGGTAATTACTGCTTGGGAACGTTCATCAAGCGGCTACGACATCATGGTCGCACTATCTGACGCGGGGCCTCAGGCTATGGCCAACTCAATCGTAGATGTAACAGATAATCTGGAAATCTTAAGCGGACACAACCGGAACCCATCTGTGGTTTTCGACGGCGAGTTCGTACACCTTACGTTTAGAAATACTAGCGAAGGTGTTGTGAAATACATGAGAGGAACTATTTCTGGAACTTCGAAGATTGAATCGATTGAATCGCTACAATGGAACTTACTTACTCTGAGTGAGAGCTGGGTAGTGAATGGAATTGAGGGAGGTGTGACTTTCGTGGTATACGATCTTAACGGAAGGATACTTGAACAAGGTGATGCCTACAATGAGGTAATTATCTCGAAGAGATCCGGAGTTAGTTTACTTCAGGTGACTAAAGATCAGCAAGTAAAAACGTTTAAGCTGTTCTAAGCCCAAATAGATTGCTGTAAAATCGATTCGAAGTCGTTTTCAGATATTAAGACAATCAACCTCGACAAGTGATATACTGTTAGAATAGTTGCTAATACATAAGTGAGTCTTTTATTATACAAGATATTATTTAGGTATGTATTTTTCGTATAAATCTCAAGAGATAAAACAACGATAGCTATAATGGCAGCCACAACTACTAGTGGCCCAAACAAATGAAAGCCCAAGCTAGCCCAGAAATCACCTTCGTACAGAAACATAATAGACTTCGTTACACCACATCCTGGACATGGCATCCCTGTCGCCATTTTAATGGGACACAGGGATTGTTTAGCTTCGATTCCTTCTAAACCACTAGTAAGTGTAATAAAAAAAGGAACTACCAAAATCGTTATTGATCCCGCAATTCCATAGATATTTCGTCTCACGTTTACCTCTCTCATATAGCTAATTCTATAAGAGGTTAATCGTACAGTTTATTGATATCGCCTTGCACTATCATGGCTGCAACCATTGGGAATAAGAAACCTAAGACGAGAAGTAGTACGGATTGATCTTTATTTTTTTCTCCTATGCGTTCATAAACCTTTGGTAGACATTCTTTCCCGGCTAGATAATAGAAATAAAGATTTACTGGCATACAACAACCCGAAAAGATGGCTATCGGAAAGGAAATCACTTCCTTCTCTGCTACTTCGTTAAGTACTTCGGCCACTTTAATGTTCCAATAAATCAAGTACAGTCCACAAGTGATAACGCTTAATAATAGCACCATAATGGGGTTGACTCTAAACTCTGGTATAGGATTATTCATGTGTGGTTTGTTAAAAAAAAAACAGGACATTCACATGAATGCCCTGCTTTAATTAATATCGTAAATCGATTTTAAGAAAGATCTCTGCCATCTTCCATCTTAAGACCTCCGGTTAGGATGTTATATAAATCTACCAAAATCCAGATATAACATCCACCGCCAGTAAGGGGCATCAGCCACCAGTTTTTATGACCCATCATGAGTCGGTGAACTCCAAAAAACCCCAAAAACCAACAAACAATGGCCATCATCATTTTCGATTGCACTTCTTTTTGATCAGACATGTAATAATATATTAAGTTACTTACTCTTTTTATGGATTTTCAGCTTACTCCGAGGCTACAATTTATATTAAAAAATGCCAAGTCACAAATAAAACATAAATTTCTACTACTCTACTAGCCTGTAAATTCTATGAATGGGATAGTCATACGGTGTGGCATCAGCCCACTGCCCATGTCCAATGTTATGCATCACGTTTCCATCAGCTACCACTACCCCTACATGATTCATGTCATTCCCAGGAAGCTTCCACCAAATTATATCACCCGGTAATATTTCCGAATCCTTATCTATCATCATGCCTAGGCTTTCGAAATACTCTCCCTGATTAGGAACTCGCCTGTGATCAATATTACTATCTGTAGATAAACCTTTCTTTTTTCTAAACTCATGGATTTCCTGTTGCAGACATCTATCAAGACCTTTAAAAGCGCGAATCACTACATCTGTACAAACTCCTTCCGTAGAGGATATATCTCCACAAGGATATTCGATTTGTTGATACTTAGAAGTGTAAATACAAATATGATTAAGAGCTTCAGCTGCATTTGCAAGAATCATGCTTTGAGAAAGTTCAACAACTATTGTAGTCGTATCAGGAGCGGCTTCATCTTGAGAAGTACATTGCGTAAATAATAACAGAGAGACGAAGAGCGTCATGGTTGAATAAATAGGTTTCATGGTTTCAATATGGTACGGTATCCTAATTAACCTCAACATAATCTCGATTATTGTGTGAGGGTTTTTTGTGTGGCGAAATCCGATATATTTGGTCTATCAATTTTTCAAGAAAAAATATTCGCGAGTAAAAAATTACTTTTCTTTATTGCAGCTGTAAGCATCCTTACTTCATGCTATAATTGCATCGAAGACGAAGCCACAGATAAATATTACTTGATTGAAGTTTTACTAGATCCCGGGGATGGTAGCGGAATATTTGAACCTGTCGAAAGTGAGAAATTCATCGAGCTTCACCAAGATGGGACTGTCACATCAAACGGAGAAATTTGCGGTTTTGGGGTCGAGTCTAACTCAGCTACGGCTGGCAGCCCTATTAGTTTGATAAAAGAGACTATCACTGTTAACTGAAGGTGATATTCCAAACCGGAAGAACCATCTTGTAATATGCCAAAACAGTTTACAACAAAACCTAAACTGCATTGAAACGCAGTTTAGCCAAAACGTTATTTTTAAAGATAACTTTAGTAGAGCTAACAGGACA
>CAWVZZ010000035.1:0-14230 GCA_963934745.1 uncultured Flavobacteriales bacterium
TTCGAACCAGTGACTTCTACCATGTCGAGGTAGCACTCTAACCAGCTGAGTTAATGGCCCGGGTGAGGGGGCGTAAAGATACGTAAATGAAATCACATAAAAAGGGGATGGTGGGATGGGATTGCAAGGAGTATCTTTGCGACATGCAAGTGAAAAAATTATGTGATCTCATGCCCGATGAAGTCGGTGTTATTGAGAGAGTTGATACTCCCGAGGAGGTCATGGCACTTGTTCAGATGGGTTGTTGCATAGGGGCTGAGGTAGAGGTGAAGCACGTGGCTCCGATGAACGGACCTATGGCGATTTGTACTTGCGGAAGGACGTTAGCTGTAAGGAAGGAAGCTGCTGCGCACCTTTGGGTTAGAGTTGCAGCTAAGCAGACGGAAGTGGCTTAGAGCCATATTCCTCAATACGTTTATTCATTACACGGAACCACAGAGGGGGGAAAAGTGCAAGAACCATCATTCCGGGATATCCTGTGGGCATTTGAGGGCTATTGTCGAAGTGTTTGAGGGTTTGGTATTTAGTACTAGAGATATAATGATGGTCAGAGTGACGGGTCAGTTCTAACAAGAGAATACGCCCTAGTGGGTGGTTAGAATTCCAAGAATGTATAGGCTTAGTTCTCTCGAATCGCGTTCCTACTTTAATGCGGCGTAAACCATAGTGTTCGATATAGTTAACTGTTTCGAGTATCATGATGCCCATAACTGCTCCGATGATAAAGCAAATCATGGTTTCGACACTGAATACTAGAGCGATTGTTGTGATGAGTGCTATTTGGATAAATTGGAACCGGAGCATCTCATTGTGCCAACTCCAAAATCTCTTGTTTTGGATTTTTAATTTCTTTGCCTCTAAACGGAAAGCAGATTTCCACCCCCCGATGATACTTCTAGGGAAGAAGGAATATATATTCTCATTATACCTACTTGAAGCAGGATCGTGGTCTGTTGAAACATGAGTATGATGCCCGCGGTTGTGCTCGATGAAAAAATGCATGTACAATGTAGATAGCAGCAACAGCTTACTCATGGATTGTTCATACCATGTATTTCTATGGCCCAGTTCATGTCCAGCGTTAATGGCGATACCTCCACATGCAAGGCCGTAGCAGATGGTCATACCGATTTTTGTGTAAAGAGGAAGTGTGTTATCTCCTAGTTGTATTAGGAAGTAAACGAGGATAAAACATTGAAGAGGGACTAATCCGTAAAGGATTAGATCGAATAGGATGTTGTTTTTTGCTTTTTCCTCATCTTCGGGGCTTAAATTTTTAGTTGACCCTTTAATGAATAGTTCTACAGCAGGGATAATACCGAAAATAAAAACTAATGAAAAATAGGACCAAATATTAGCTGACCACAGTGAAAACAGGATGATTAACGGAACAACATAGACAAATAAGTACTTGAGTGCGGAGAGCTTCATACGCTAATGTAGAAGACACAATCGAGAAATTTTAGACGGAACCGTACAACTAGATCTCTTTAGTGAGCGCTATAATTTCATCTAAATAGCTTTTCATCCCTTTATCTGTGAATGTTTCCTCAGTTAATCGAAGGTAGAAATTGTCTACTGTTAAAGTTAAAATCATCTTAGCTAGTTGGGGTTTGTCTTCTAAACCTATTGCTTTAGGCCAAAACTCAAACAAAGCATCTTCAACGGGTTTGTGTGCCTTTTCAAAACAATTTTTATACGCTTCAAGATGTCTATTAATTCTCAATTGACGACTGAAAAAGGCATCCTCTTTAGACTCGAATAAAACCTCAAAAACGTCTGGCACAAAATTTTCGCACAGCTGGATCTTTTTGAAAATCTCGTTAGATTTAACTTCATGGAATTCTAAGAGTTCTTCAATAAAGAGCTCTAGATCTGCGAAACAGTGGTAAAACGAAGACTTACTTTTCCCAACTTCTCTTGCCAGAACTTCAATCTTTAATCCTTTAGGTCCTTCAACAGAAAAGATTGTATAACCTACTTCAAGCCACGGTATTTTAATTTTAGAATCCATCGAACACATTATATGTAGCTAGAGCTGCAAGGTAGGCGAACAGGGTGTATCCGAGAGCTTGGGCTAGAGCCCAAGCCCAGCTGTTAAGCTCCTTGCGAACGATGATGATGGTGCTCATGCACTGCATCGCGAACATATAAAACACGATTAGAGATGCGGCGGATGCGGTGTTTAATAGGGGGCGATCAGTGCCAGGGAGGATTTCTGTTTTCAGGCGCTTGGTTAGCGCGCGGATGCCGCCTTCTTCTCCTTCGGGTGTGGGGTAGAGGGTGTGCATGGTTCCGACGAACACTTCGCGGGCGGCGAACGAACTTAGAACGGCGATGCCCATGCGTCCGTCATACCCAAGGGGGCGCACGGCGGGTTCGATGAAGTCCCCGAGTGAACCTAGCCAAGACTCTTCGAGTCGAGTTCCTGGGTCGAGGGACTCGCGCTCTTCAAGGGTTCCTGGACCCATAAATGCTAGGGTCCACAGAAATAGAGAAACGATAATTATTACTGAACCGGCTTCGCGTAGAAAAGTGCCCGATTGAAATAGAGATTGTTTTACTACAGATGAGAGGGAGGGTAGCCTGTATGGTGGCCATTCTTCAGCGGCTTCTTTTTGGGCCTCAGGATTATCCAAGGTGCGGTGGAGGAAGAATGCTAGGGCTAAGGCAGCTAGAGCTCCTATGAGGTATAGACTGAAGAGGAATAAACCCTGTAGGTTGAACCATCCCAGGACGGTTTCCTCGGGAACTGCGAAGGCGATGAGGAAGGCATAAACCGGGAGTCTAGCAGAGCAAGTCATCATGGGAGTGATGAGTATGGTTATCAGACGGGATCGCTTGCTGGTAATGGTTCTGGCGGCCATGATGGCTGGGACGGCACAGGCGAGTCCGCCGACTAAAGAGATAGTGCTTCTGCCGGAAAGTCCGAGAGCCTTGAAGAATCTATCGCTGAGATACCCAAGTCTAGCCATGTATCCGGAGTGCTCGAGGAAGGAAGTGAACGCGAATAGGATGGCTATTTGGGGCACGAATATGAGGATTCCGGCTAGGCCAGATAGGAGTCCGTCCACGAGAAGACTTGTGTACCATGCCTCAGGGAGTGAGTTCGAGACGAAGTCCATTGCTGCTGTGAAACTAACGTCGATGAGTTCCATGGGGTATGTAGCCCAGCTGTAAATGGCTTGGAACATACAGAAGAAGATGGCCATGAAGATCACGTTGCCCCATATAGGATGAGTCAACACATCATCCCACTTCTGTTGCTTTTTAAGGCTTTCCCTTTGAAGTATCTCTCTTTCTTTAACGGGCTTTCCTGCTCGATTTAGTAAATCCCTCACAGAAGCCATGCGTTTTCCAGCCTCCTCAAGTTGTAATCCAGCCGCGGACAGAGGAGACAAGGAGACGGACTGTAGCCAAGCAGAGCACTCATCTTCAGTGAGCCACTCAGGTGCTTCACTCATGCGAGCTAAGTGGCATAGATATCCGAGGGTGGCATCAGGCATGGCCTTCTTTAAGATCTGGAGGCCTTCGTCGATATTTGATGGTATGGAGCGAAGTACGGTGCAGGCTTGTGGCTGATTTAATAATGGGGTAAATTCACTCACCCATTCGGCTGGGTTATCTCGAAGAGCGTGGATTTCTCTTACGGGGAATCCAAGGCCTTTTTCTAAGGTCTCACAGAGTTGTGGGTCGCGGGTCTCGTGAGCCATTCTGTTGAGGAGTAAGATGCAGGGTACTCCCAATTCGCGGATTTGTAGGGCTAGGAATAATTGCCCTTGCAGAGTTGCTCTATCTGCTATAAGCCAAACCACATCCAGCTTGTTCTCTGGGCTAGGGTGGAGGAGAGCATTTTCTGTAACACGCCCGTCGTCTGTTTGGGCATGGAGGTTATATATGCCGGGTAGGTCCATGAATAACCAATCCTCCGAGCCACGAGTTTTTCCTTTTGCGAGTAACGCCTCTACAGTAACTCCTGCTAGGTTTCCCACAGCCGTTTTCACGCCAGTAATACGGGTGAAAAGTGTAGATTTCCCCGTGTTAGGATTGCCTACAAGTGCTATGGTAATATTATGAGAATTCACTATTGCAAAATTCAACTTTTAATCCTTAGATACAATACCCTGTTTAGGTTAATTATCTAGGCTGAAGCCAAGACCTTGGGTTTTGTGGAGAGCGTTCAGAGCCAGCGACTTTCCATACTTCAAAGTGTACTGTTGTTCCTTTAGTTCCGGTCCACGCTATTCCGATTTGTGTACCCCTCTCGACATTATCTCCTTTTACGACTTCAAGCCTGTCTAGGTTGCTGTAAACAGTTCTGTAACCTCCATGAGTAATGATAATGGTTTCACCTGCACCAGGGAAGGAGAAAACGCTACTTACGGTTCCACTAAAAACGGAGTACACAGGAGCTTCAGCATCAGTAGTGATGTCTATCCCATTTGATTCGACCACGATGCCGGGTATGGTGGGGTGGTTATGTCTTCCGAAAACAGCAGTCACGACCCCTCTACTAACAGGCCACGGGAGCGATTTTTTATTTTTCTCAAACGCCTCACTTACTATTCTCCCCTCTGGGGTAAGGGCATACTCTCCTGCAGAGGAAGCTCGTTCAGCAGCTATCTCAGCTTCTATAATTTTTTCAATTTCAGCATTCAAGCGTTTGCGTTCTTTCTCTTGTGCTTTTTGGGTTTTACGCAAACTGCTTTCCTCTTGTTTCAGCTCCGCTAAAAGCTCCGCCCTACTAACTCTATCATCTTTCAATGATATCCGTTCATTTTCATGATCGGCTAAAGCCATTTCTACAAATGTCCTCTCAGAATGAAGATTGTTGAGGGACACAGTTAGTGTTTCCTGTGTTCTTACGATCTCATCGGCCTTACCCTTTAGCACTTCGGTGTAGGATTGAAGCATTTTGAACCTCAATGCTGCCTGGCTGAAATCCTCAGCTGCAAAGACGAACATCAATGGGTTATTCGCTAATTGAATTCTATATGATTGAATGATCATAGAAGCGTACTCATCCTTTAAAACGACGATGTGCCCTTCCAGAGATCGTATCTCTGAATCCGTTCCATTTACGGAACGTTCAAGCGACCTAATGGAGGCCTGGTGATTACGAATAAGTCTCTCTCGTAATTCGATTTGCTTATCTATTAAAACAACAGATGAACTAGCCGCATTTCTGTTCTTTTTCGCCTCATTAATTAACCTTGTTGTGGTTGCGAGTTGCTTCTCTATTTTCGTGCGTTCGGCAGTGAGAGCAGTTTTATTTCCTGTTTGGGCTGTAAGCCCCAAAGGATTAAAAACAACGACAAAGCATAACCCAAGCAGTGTGATAAGCCTAGAGATATTACAAGCTCTCTCTACGTTCATAATCGGCTGGGGGATTAAAGGGTAAATCGTATTCACGGTTAACTCGGCTTCTGCGAATATTGAACTCGACTCGTACATCCACGCCCTTTCCAGTGGCTGTTAGGATGGTTTTCGAAGGAAGTAAACCCTCTCTGTGCTCCTCATCGCCTGATCTCTCTACGCGTATGGTAACACCTGTGGCCAGGTCATTGTAAATATCTAATACGGGAGCGAAAGTAATCCCGTTGAACCAGTATCTCTTAACTATCAGATCATCCTCATCGGTTCGCTCTATAACTCTATTTGCTCTGCGGTTATTAAGCATTACAGCGAGGTTGTCCTGTGGATTTAAAGCAAGGTGACGCTCGTCAATGCCTCCCAGAAGCTTCTTTATTTTACGTGGGAACTTCTCGATTAGAACATAGTTTAACTCATCAACTTTAGAGATAAATTTATGCTTCGAATAATCTAATCCTAGGGGCTGTCCCGAGAACAAAGCTTGAAAATTATAGAAATCTAGATCTACGCCTATTTTCTGTTTCAATTGATCGTAATCACCTTCCCAAACGAATTTATTTCCTGGAACTCTACTGATTAACTTAACAGAATCCGGTAACATTAAGACTCTCACAGCCTCCACCCCTAATGCTGGCGTTAAGCTTATCCAGATCGCACGATCTCTAGACATACGGATGTTTAAAGTGAACGAATCGGAAGCCCCGTCGAGGTCAATTTTCGTGTCTAACTTAAACCCTAACCAATCCCAATCTATGCTTGCTTTCTCCGCTTGCTTAAGTATCCCATTAGGCTCCATGGGCCTTATAGGTTTCCCGTCTGCGATTCGGTTTATGTTACTGCATCCCATCAGAGCGAACACACCTAATATGTAAAGTAGGGTTCTCATAAATTATTTCACGGGAACAGTTGCGAGTTTTTCATTCAATCTTTTAGCACCTCCCCCGGCTGTTATTGCTTCTTTCCAGATGGTGTATGCGTCGTTGTATAATTCTAAAGACCAAAGTATATCACCTTCCCTCTCCAGAAACACTGCGTCCGGTCTTTTATTCTCAGGCAATAAATTTCTTGCCTCCCTGATTACGATTAGCGCTTCATCATTCCGTCCAGAAAGATGAAGTACGAGTGCTTGGGTGTCCATAAAGTTAGGGGAGAGCGGAAGCAGTTCGTTAGCTAGCGTGCTCCAAGCAAGAGCGTCATCAAGCCTAGCCTCGTCTATTCCTAAAAAGTATGCGTGATTATTCATCACAAATGGGTTTGAGAAATTATTCAAACTTTTTTCAAATTCGTTATAAGATTTCTCCTTCTCTCCCATCTCCCTATACACAAAAGCTAGTTCACTAGATATCGAAGCGGCAAGTTCAGGCGCATCGAAGATGACCCCAAGTCCATTTTTGAAATGTCGTTTTGCCTTCGAATATTGTTTTTTTTCCTTATGAGCGATACCCACAAATAAGTAAAAAACACCTTCCAAAGGGAACGCCTCCACAGCATTAGTACCTACGGCCACCATATCATCAAAATCCCTCAATGAATAGATCGCTCCGAGGCAATCAATAAATGCCTCTATGGAGTTAGGCTTCAACACGATTACCTTTTTTAATGCGTCAACAGCTTTCCTCAGTTCCCCTTTATCTATCCAATGAAGGCCAGCGAAGTGGAGCAAGTTACTTTCGTCGGGGTGAGCGTGGAGAGCTAGATAGAGTAAGTTGTCGAGTTTCACTTCTACTTCTGAACCAGGATGTGAAATACTCTTATACCCGATTAATATTTCAAGCTTCTCATATGAATTTACCTCATCAGATTTAAAAGCGAGAAGTAGTAAATCAAATGCTTCATCTGTTCTTCCCACAGCGGTATAAGATTCGGCAAGACTGAGGGCAGATTCCATAAAATAAGGATGAGATTTTCTCAGTGCCTCTAGTATTTTAATGGACCTGGCGAAGTCTTCAGCATATGCAGAGAAGAGTGCTTGCTTATGTAAAAAAACAGGCTCATTCGGGAAGTCTTTAACAGCATCATCAACGAAACCTTCAATATTATCTATAGGTACGGTAGAAGACAGAGTGAGTGCTAAACGCATCTTTCGCACATCGACATTTTTTACCACCATATCCTCGTAATAGGATAATAGTTGAAAGGCATGCCATGTCTGTCCAGCTCGGAGAAAGCTTTCACTACACTCTTCTAAAGCCTCGAGATCTCCGGGTCTGACCTTAACCCACTCAATAAGATCGAGCCAAGCAGAGTCATAATCTTCCAATGATAAAAGAGTTTGGGCTCTGTAGTAGAAATACCAAGAGTTTTCATAATCAAGCTTTATCGCATTATCGAAGTGCATAAGCGAGGATTCGAATCGCGATAATTGCAAGTCTATTTTTCCAAGTTCGAAGTGGAAGGCACTTACTTTTCGTTCTTCATCACTACAAAAAGTGAAGCTAGAATATGCTTTGTCGAGATCCCCTTTGATTAGATGTTGGGTGGCTTGAAAGTAAGCTCTCTGGACTTCTTCAGATAGGGGGGTGGTGGGTTCCGTGTCGGTTTGGGCTACAGCAAAAGCTGAAACCAAAACATAAAAACCCAATATGAAAGCTATCCTTTTAAACATTCTTTATTTCCCTATCGAGGAGAAGTCCCCAATGCTGATATCAAGAGGCGTGCCAATCACCTCTGCCTTAGCGCCCACCATAGCTCCATCTAGAATGGTGTCGTGGATTATCGTGTCACCTTGTATCAGACTATCCTGAAGTATGGAATTGGTGACGGCTGTGTTTTTACCAATGCTCACGTGAGGACCTACTACGGACCTTACGATACGAACCCCTGGGCCTATGTAGCACGGAGGAAGTATAGTCGAGTCGATAATCACAGCAGAAGGGTCTATCCCGTCGCCTTCGTGTAATCTTTTTTCCTCCTGTAAAATATCTAGAACCCTTCGGTTAGTTTCTACGGTGACTTTTTTATTTCCACAGTCCATCCATTCCTTTACTTCACCGGGCTTAAAAATGAGCCCAGCTTTAGTCATGTTTCTGAGTGCATCGGGGAGTTGGTATTCTCCACTGAGAAGAATGTTATTGTCTATTAAATGTTGAAGTTCTTTCTTCAATCTCGCTCCATCACGGAAAAAGTAAATGCCTATCATGGCTAGATCTCCAACGAAGGTTTCAGGCTTTTCAACGTAATCAACGATACCACCACTTTCATCAGTAACTACAACTCCGAATGCAGAGGGGTCATCTATCCTTTGGACGAAAAGCATTCCATCAGCTTCAGAATCGAATTCGAAATCGGCTCTAAACAAAGTATCAGCGAAAGCAACTACTACCGGTCCTTCAAGGCACTCCTTGCCACATAAAATAGCGTGTGCGGTTCCTAGCGGTTCGTCTTGGTAGCATACGATTCCCTGAGCGCCCAATCTCTCGGCAACTGCAAGTAAATCCTTTTCTACCTCATCCCCGAATCGCCCAGTAACGAAGGCGATCTTATCTACTTTTTCAGGGAGCATCCTTACGATGTCCTCGACAAGCCTTTCCACGATAGGTTTCCCAGCAACGGGAAGAAGAGGTTTAGGAGTTGTTAATGTGTGTGGGCGTAGGCGGCTTCCGCGACCTGCCATGGGTATGATAATGTTCATTCTGTTCCTGTACTTCCGAATCCTCCTGAGCCTCTTTCCGTACTCGGAAGAATCTCAACAGCATCCCATTTTAATTGAACGTAACGAGCTAGGACTAATTGCGCTACTCGTTCTCCATCTTCTACGACGAATGGTTCAGTTCCGTGATTTACTAGAATCACACCTACGTCGCCTCTGTAATCAGCGTCAATGGTGCCCGGCGAGTTTAAAACCGTAACACCATGTTTATATGCAAGCCCAGATCGTGGCCTAACCTGAGCCTCCGTTCCCGCTGGCAATGCAATCTTTAATCCTGTGGGGATAAGTCTATGCTCTCCTGGCGTCAGAGTCACGGCCTCTTCCAGCGATGCCCTCAGGTCTAGTCCCGCACTTTGCGCTGTACTGTACATAGGCAAGTCGTGCTTACTCTCGTTTATCACCGATACTTTTAAGACGTCTAGAGCATTCATTTTCCGGGAAATTTAGCGTGACGTCTTTCTAAAAAGGCAGTAGTTCCCTCTTTAAAATCCTCAGTCCCGAAACATTGTCCGAACTCCTCCACCTCCACTGAATATCCATCTACACCATCTGTATATCCTGCTATAACGGACTTAATAGCAGCGCCAAGAGCAGTGGGAGCGTTTCGCATCATCATCTTTGCCATACCATGAACTGTCTCCATCAGTGCTTGTGGCTCCACCACTTTGTTTACTAAACCTAAGTTAGCGGCTTCCAAGGCGGAAATCATACCGCCCGTGAGAACCATTTCCATTGCCTTGCCTTTTCCTACAAGTTGCGCAAGTCTTTGAGTCCCGCCGTAGCCTGGAATAACGCCTAAACTCACCTCTGGCAATCCGAGTTTTGCATTGACAGAAGCTATCCTGATATGGGCTGCCATCGCCAGTTCTAATCCACCTCCTAGGGCAAATCCATTCACAGCTGCGATAACAGGTTTTGAACTTCTTTCCACCCTATCGAATAGTGTAGCCTGACCTAATGCTGCTAGATCCTTACCCTGTTGAGGTGAGAATTCTGCAAATTCCTTGATGTCTGCACCAGCTATAAAAGCCTTTTCACCAGCACCGGTAAGCACGATAACCTTCACCTCATCACTGCTCTGTGCATCCTCCACAAGTCCTGAAAGTGTAGCTATTACTTCACTATTAAGGGCATTAAGCTGCTTAGGTCTGTTGATGGTTAGGGTTAAAATACCCCCCTCAACATTTGTAATTATTAGGTTTTCACTCATGTGTTAAAATTAAGCACTTGAGGGCATTGTCAGTTCCTAATTTCTTGTAATCCTGGCCGACTCTCTAACAATCTCTTTGTGTACGGGTTTTTAGGGTTAGAAAAGAGCTCTTGAGTTTTTCCTTCTTCAACAATTTCACCCTTTTTCATAATTAGCACCCTATCACATATTGCCTCTATCACGGTCAGGTCATGAGAAATAAATAAAAAAGCTAATTCCCTCTTTTTCTGAATTTCAGATAGAAGATCTAGAATTTCCGCTTGTATTCGCAAATCTAAAGCAGCGACACTCTCATCTAACACCAGGAACTCCGGTTCAATAGCAAGGGCACGGGCGAGAACTATGCGCTGTCTTTGGCCTCCACTAAAGCTCCCGGGGTATTTTTCTGCATCACTTGCTTCTAGTCCCACTTCCTTGAGAAGGTCACTCACCTGCGCTTCGATATCAACGACATCTCCCCTTATCATAAGCGCTTCGGCCAGTGCTGCCCCGATTTTCATTCTCGGATTCAAGGCACTGAATGGATCTTGAAAAACTGGCTGTGCTCCCTTTCTAAAACTTTTCATAGAACCTCTGTCCTCGAAGTCTATCACCTTTCCTTTCCACAATATTTCTCCATTAGTTACAGGTTCCATACCTAATAAAACCTTCCCCAAAGATGACTTGCCAGATCCACTTTCGCCTACTAACCCGACTCGCTCACCCTTTTTAATATTGAAATCAACATCTTTTACCGCTGTGAAAAAGTTAGATGCATTACCCATCCAGTTTTTATCAGTCACATAATCTAGGCAAACCCTTCTAGCTTCTATCAATATTTCCTCACCCCCTTTCTCGCACGCATCCCCTCTCTTCGGTCTTGAAGCTAAAAGTTCTTTCGTGTATTCGTGCTTAGGAGCTTCTAACACCTGAGAGCAATCTCCATGTTCTACCACCTCGCCGTAACGCATCACTAAAACGCAATCCGCGATATCTCTAACCACATCTAAGTCATGAGAGATGAATAGAACGCCTAAATTTCGCTTCTTTTGAAGTCTTTGTAATAACTCTAATATGGTGTTTTGGACTGTCACGTCAAGTGCCGTTGTGGGCTCGTCAGCGATTAGGATCTTAGGGTCACACGCCAGGGCCATGGCTATCATGACACGCTGCTTCTGGCCTCCACTTAGCTCATGTGGATACTTGTAAAATGCCTTCTCTGGCTCAGATAATTCTACCTCCTTAAAGAGATTTAAGACCCTCACTTTGCATTCCTCGACGCTAATTTTCTTGTGTATTAATAAAGGCTCTGCTACCTGCTCTCCGACCTTCATAGAAGGATTCAACGACGACATAGGATCCTGAAAAACCATGCTTATTTCTCTCCCCACGGGTGCACCACGCTCGCACTCAGCATTAGCCCAAACCTCACCTCCCAACCCCCTAACTTCTCCGGTTTCAATCCTCGCTGAATTAGGCAGTAAGCCCATTATCGCCATCGATAGTATGGTTTTGCCAGACCCGGACTCACCTACTATCGCTGTGGTTTTACCCGGGAACACCTCTAAACTAACACATTTGACCACAGGCTTCTCAAATGAAACCGTAAGGTTGCTAACTCGTAATGATGCCTCGGGCATATTCATAAAGCCCTACAGTGTACCTCTGTTTTCCTGCTCTCTTTCGATAGCTTCGAAAAGTGCCTTGAAGTTTCCCTTGCCGAATGATTTGGCTCCCTTCCTCTGAATAATCTCAAAGAACATCGTAGGCCTATCTAGAAGAGGTTTAGTGAAAATCTGCAAAAGATACCCTTCGTCATCCCTATCGATTAATATCCCTAGCTCCCTTAGCGGCGCGAGGTCTTCCTCTATCTCTCCAACTCTATCCATAACGTCGTCATAGTAAGAATCCGGGACATATAAGAAATCTACTCCACGGGCTTTCAAAGCCGTTACTGTAGTAACGATGTCATCTGTAGCTACGGCAATATGCTGTACTCCCGATCCTTCATAGTAGTCTATGTACTCTTCGATCTGAGACTTCTTCCTTCCTTTCGCCGGCTCGTTAATCGGGAATTTAATCCTTCCGTTTCCATTGCTCATCACCTTAGACATAAGAGCGGTGAACTCAGTAGAAATATCCTTGTCGTCGAAGGAAATGATTTGGGCAAAACCCATAACCTCAGCATAGAACTTACACCAAATATCCATCTCACCCCATCCCACATTACCCACCATATGATCTATGTACATGAGGCCAGTGTCCTCAGGCTTGAAGTCTGGATTCCAAGCTCTGTAACCCGGCATGAACACTCCATTGTAATTTTTACGCTCTACGAAAATATGAATGGTCTCTCCGTAAGTGTGAATTCCACTTAGCACGACCTCCCCGTCATCGTCTTTCAGAGTCTTAGGTTCAAATGCGCTTTTCGCACCTCTTTTCGTTGTTTCCTCCCAGCTTTTCGTTGCGTCCTCAACCCATAATGCGACGTTCTTCACTCCATCACCGTGTTCGTTCAAGTGACGGTTTAAATCTCCACCAGACTTTAATGGTGTCGTGAGTATGAGTATGATTTTATCCTGCTTAAGAACGAATGAGACAGAGTCTTTACAACCTGTCTCGAGTCCTTTGAATGCATGTGGTTGAAACCCCCACGCACACATATAGTAGTAAGCAGCCTGCTTTGCATTCCCCACGATTAACTCAACGTGGTCTGTTCCCATCAAGGGTAAAAAGTCAGCTGCTTCTGGTATTATTTTTTTTAATTCGGACATATTCGGAATAATAATAATTTAATCAACCCAAGATTTAAAATAATCGGCATGCTCAATATCAAGGGCTTGTTGAGTCAGGTGTAATGGCTTGAAAGTATCCACCATAACAGCAAGTTCAACAGTTTCTTTTTTCCCAATACTAGCTTCATATGTTCCTGGGTGTGGTCCATGAGGGATTCCCGCTGGGTGCAAAGTTATCTGGCCTGGGCCCACATCTTTACGGCTCATAAAATTCCCCTCCACATAGTAAAGAACCTCATCGGAATCTATGTTACTGTGATTATATGGAGCCGGTATCGAATCGGGATGATAATCGTAGAGTCTAGGAACGAAACTACAAATCACAAACCCGGCTGATTCGAAGGTTTGGTGTGTCGGCGGTGGGAGATGAATACGCCCCGTGATAGGTTCGAAGTCATCGATATTAAATGCGTATGGGAAGTGATACCCATCCCATCCCACGACATCGAAAGGATGAGACGCATATATATAGTCGTGTAATTGCCCGTCTTTTTTAATTCTCACCAGGTAATCACCCAGTTCGTCGTGGGGCTCTAATTTTTCTGGAGTTCTGATATCACGCTCACAATAAGGGCTATGCTCTTGCAGTTGCCCGAAGTGGTTTCTGTATCTCTTAGGCGTATAAACCGGAGAGCTAGAGTTGATGATTAAAAGTTTATTGTCGGAGTTGTCGAACACAAACTGATAAATCACACCACGCGGCACTACTAGATAATCACCCTTTCTAAATGTGATATTTCCGTACAGTGTTTTCAATACTCCAGATCCGTGGTGAACGAAAATCACCTCATCTTCATCAGTGTTTTTATAGAAATCCTCATTCTCAACAGCAGGAGGCGAAGCTAGTTCTATCGTCACATCAGAGTTAAACAATACGGGCACTCTAGAGGATAAATAGTCTTTACCCGGTGCGATATTAAACCCTTCTAATTTGCGGCTCAGCAGGTTGCACTTGATGGCAATCTTTGGGCTCACATCGACACTCCCTCTCACCTCTTTAACCATAGTGGGTCTATGGTGATGGTATAAGAGTGACGCAACACCAGAAAACCCCACGGTTCCGAAAAGTTGTTCGTGAAATAACGAACCATCCTCCTTGCGGAATTGAGTGTGACGCTTTTTAGGAATACTACCTAGACTCTTATAAAAAGGCATGAAATTAGGCTTTGTGAATTACCGCAAGGTACTTCAGATAAAACATCAAAGTAAGATTTCTCTCAATTT
>CAWVZZ010000036.1:0-14050 GCA_963934745.1 uncultured Flavobacteriales bacterium
TATGGGAGATCTTAATTGGTTAGACCAAGGAGATGTTCCTATGGTTTCATTCCAATGTCCTCACGATCCTTTCGCACCTTATACAACAGGTGTACTTATCGTTCCTACAACAGGAAACCAAATTATCGAAGTAAGTGGAGCGTTTGATGTTCATGCTGAAATTAACGCATACCCAGCTCCGAATAACAATGAGATATACCAATCAGCAGGTCTTAGCGACGCTCTTTCATTAGAAGCTATAGCGAATGGAGGATCTGACGGATTGTTTCCAGTATTAAACAACTATGTTGATGGTGCTCCAACTCAACCCTACGATGGTTCTCCATGGCAGTGGTGGAATGAAGCGGATGCTCAGGCATATGATGCCGCTAACGAAACAGCTATTTGGGCAACTCAAATGACTCTAAACCCTGACATGGGGCCAACAGAGGCTAATATGTGGATAGATGTTATTCAAGCTTACACAGCTCCGCGTTTGGCGTTGGCAATGGGTGTAGCTTCTACCGGACCTGGATGTACTGATGATTCAGCTTGTAACTTCAATGCTCTAGCTTCTTCTGACGACGGTTCTTGTTCTTACGCTGATGCTGGCTACGATTGTAGTGGTGCTTCTTTAAACATTGAAGGATGTACTGACGCTATAGCTTGTGATTACAATCCTGCGGCAACAGTTGACACTGGATGTGATTACTTAGAGACTACTACAGTTCCTACAGGTGCTGAGACGGTTTGGTTAGTAAGTCTTACTCTAACAGGTACACCTTTCGAAGCTTTTGCTGGTCCATGTGAGTCTATGGGAAGTGTTAACCCTAACGTAAGCATTAATGGTGTAATCGTAGGTGATGGTTCTACTCCATTAGTAATGGCGGGAATTAGTGACCCTACGGGTCTACTTGGCGACTTAGTTGCTCTTGCTTCAACGGTTAATTTTGCTATCTGTGGAGACAATATGACTGTTGCTGCTCTAGGAAACATTATACCAATGGTTTGGAATGGTACTTTCTGGATGTCTCCAATTCCTGTGAATGAAGATGGCCAATACTTATGGGCTGGTCCAATGTTGAATTTCGATTTAGGTTGTGGAGATCCTACTGCATGTAACTTCTCTGGAAACCCATGTGAGTTAAGCGTTGCTTGTGCTTACCCTGGATGTACAGATGAGAATGCTGACAACTACGATTCTACTGCTGCATGTGACAATGGCTCATGTATCTACTTAGGTTGTACAGATCCTTCTGCTACTAACTATGATGCTAGTGCTACTGACGATGATGGTTCTTGTATAGATCCAGTCCTAGGTTGTACAGATGTTAATTCTTCTAACTGGAATTCTGATGCTAACACCGATGACGGTTCATGTATCTACCCTGGTTGTACATATGATAGTGCTGATAACTACGATGCTAGTGCTAACGACGACGATGGTTCTTGTGCATTCTCTGGTGGCGGTTCTGATTGCGTAGGTGATCTTAACGGCGATGGAGTTGCTGCAACAGCTGACCTTCTATTATTCCTTTCTGTCTTCGGTCAGACTTGCGAGTAGTATTATTATTATGAAATTATTAAAAAGGCCACCCTTCGGGGTGGCCTTTTTGTTTCATGATTATTTGTGTGATTCTACCATTTTAAAGTTTATTGTTTTTTGGCCCGACTCTTGTATCGAACAAGGAAATTAACTTTTGTATATTTATGCTTTCGAAAAGAGCACAACCTCAACTATTATGAAGAATATATTTTCTGCAATTATTTTAAGCCTTGGTTTTATAGCATTCACATCAGCGCAAGAGATTCCAAATGGGCCATCTATTTCTTTAGATAAGACTACCCATGATTACGGAGTTATCACACAAGGATCTAATGGAGCATGTGTCTTTACTGTAACTAATACAGGAACAGAGCCTTTGATCATCTCTAGATGTAAAGGTTCTTGTGGATGTACGGTTCCTAAATGTGATAAAGATCCTATTATGCCAGGAGCTACCTCTGACATAAGTGTGAAATATGATACTAAGCGCATAGGTCCGATTAACAAGTCAGTTACTATTACTTCAAACGCCTCTAATGAGCCTACAAAGGTTATCCGTATCAAGGGTAAAGTTGAGGCTTCAGATTCAGGTGCTCCAAGCGGAACTCCTGTTAAGCAACCTTCATCGGGTGCACCCACAAATAAGTAAGACGAAAAAATATTTTGACAAAGCCGTCCAATAGGGCGGCTTTGTTCGTTTTAAAGTATTTTTACACCCATGGAAATCCCTACTCAATACGATCCTCGGTCTACAGAAGATAAATGGTATAGCTACTGGATGGATAATGGATATTTCAAATCTGTTCCCAACGAAAGAGAGCCATACACGGTAGTTATTCCCCCTCCTAACGTTACGGGTGTCCTTCATATGGGGCACATGCTTAATAACACTATTCAGGATGTACTTGTGAGAAGGGCGAGGATGCTGGGTAAGAATGCGTGTTGGGTTCCAGGTACTGATCACGCATCTATTGCTACTGAAGCTAAAGTTGTGAGAAAACTCAGAGAGGAGGGAGTAAAGAAAAGTGATTTAAGCAGGGATGAGTTTTTAGGTCATGCATGGGATTGGACTCATAAGCATGGTGGGATTATTCTTGACCAACTGAAAAAGCTAGGAGCTAGTTGTGATTGGGATAGAACTAGGTTTACCATGGATGAAGGGTATTACGAAGGCGTAATAGACACATTTATTAACTTCTATAACGAAGGCTTAATCTATAGAGGTGTTAGAATGGTTAACTGGGACCCCGTAGCCTTGACTGCGCTTAGTGATGAAGAGGTAATTCACAAAGAGGAAAAGGGACATTTATATCATGTACGATATAAAATTGTAGGTGAAGAAGATGAGTGGGTTACGGTAGCTACGACTAGACCAGAAACCATTTTAGGTGATACTGCTATTTGTGTTCATCCCGATGATTCTCGGTACACTTACCTACATGGGAAGAAAGCCATTATCCCTATTTGTAATAGAGAGGTGCCCATTATTCAAGATGATTATATCGATATTGAATTCGGGACAGGTTGTCTAAAAGTAACTCCAGCTCATGATGTGAATGATTATGATCTAGGAATTAAACACGATCTGGAAATCATTAATACTATTGCAGCTAATGGCACGATGAGTGCTGAAGCAGGAGTATATGAAGGGCGTGATAGGTTTGAGGTTAGAAAACAAATAGCTAAGGATCTTGATGAGTTAGGTAACCTTGTAGAGATAGAAGATTACACGAATAAAGTGGGTAGGAGTGAGAGGACTGATGCGGTAATAGAGCCACGCCTTTCTCTCCAGTGGTTTATGTCTATGGAGACATTAGCTAAACCAGCTCTGGACCATGTAATGGACGATACCATACAGTTTCATCCAGCTAAGTTTAAGAATAGCTACAAGCACTGGATGGAAAATATCAAAGACTGGTGCGTAAGTAGACAGCTTTGGTGGGGGCACAGGATACCGGCTTGGTATTACGGTGAAGGAGAAGATGATTTCGTGGTTGCAAAAACTCAGGAAGAAGCACTAGCAGCGGCATCGAAAAAAGCTGATCGTGAGATTAGTGCTGATGATTTAAAGCAAGACGAGGACGTTATGGACACGTGGTTTAGTTCTTGGATTTGGCCTATACAAGTTTTTGATGGCTTGCATAAGGATGAAGAAGTAGATTACTATTATCCCACTAACGATATAGTGACAGCCCCTGAAATAATGTTTTTCTGGGTAGCTAGAATGATAATGAGTGGTTACCATTATAGAGGCTTACCACCATTTAAGAATGTGTACTTCACCGGTATAGTTAGAGACGAGTTAGGCCGTAAAATGTCTAAGAGTCTGGGCAACAGTCCCGATCCTATTGAATTGATGGAGAAGTACGGTGCAGATGGAGTGAGGGTAGGTATGCTTCTTACTTCACCTGCGGGCAATGATTTGCCATTCGATGAGAAGTTATGTGAGACGGGCAGGAATTTTTCAAATAAAATTTGGAATGCATTTAGGTTAGTAAAAGGGTGGGAGGTTGATGAGAATAAGTCTCAGTCCGAGTCTTCAGCATTAGCTGTAAAGTGGCTTGAATCAAGGACGAACTCAGCACTGGTAACTCTAGAGACTCAATATGCCGAGTTCAGATTAAGTGAAGCTCTTATGACTTCATATAGACTTGTATGGGAAGAGTTTTGTAGCTGGTACTTAGAGTTAATTAAGCCGAAATACGGAGAGCCTATCGATAGGAAAACACTTGAAGCTACTATTGTGCATTTCGAAAAGCTAGTTAAGATTCTTCATCCATTCATGCCATTCCTTACTGAGGAGTTGTGGCACTGGATGAGAGAGCGCGAAACCCCTGCTGACGCATTAATTGTGGCTCAGTGGCCTTCTGCTGGAGATGTTGATGATACTCTTTTAGATGAGTTCGATATATTAAAGGATATAGTGAGTGGAGTGAGGAATGTAAGGAAGGATAATGGTGTGCCTAATAAAGATAAGTTGGATTTATTAATCCAAAAATCAGAAGGCTATCCAACTTCTCTAGACTCGTCTATTGCCCACTTAACTAATCTAGCGTCCATAAAGTATGTAGATGAAAAGGTCGATGGTGCTTTTGGGTTTATGGTGGGACGACATAGGTTTTATATTCCTTTCGGGGAAAGTTTCGATATTGAAGCCGAGAGAGCAAAAATTCAGAAAGACCTAGTTTATCAGCAGGGCTTTTTAAGAAGCGTAAGAGGGAAACTCTCTAATGAAAGATTCGTTAGTGGAGCGCCAGAATTGGTAGTAGCCAATGAGAAGAAAAAGGAAGCAGATGCATTAGCTAAGATTGCTATTTTGGAAGAAAAAATATTAGATTTAGCATAATGCTAGCCAAGTCTGAACCTGATACAAGTAGAACCCTACTGCACTATGAAGTTGGTGGAAAAGAAGGAGAACCTTGGGTTGTGTTCGTTCATGGGGCAGGTGGTTCTGTAAGAACTTGGAAATTACAAGTTGGCGACTTTGCTCCTCATTTTAGACTTTTGTTTCTCGACTTAAGGGATCATGGTTATTCAAAGAATATGCAACCAGCTTACGATTCATATGACTTCCAGATTATTGCAAACGATATTCTCAAAGTAATAGATCATCTAGAGATTAAAAAGGCACACTTTTTATCCTTGAGTGTAGGGTCTGTAGTTTTACAGCAAATTGATATATCCAGACCCAAACTGATAGACAAGATGGTAATGGCTGGTGCTATATTCGATGGCAGTACATTCATGCATCTATTCGTACATAGTGGCAAATTTCTCACACATATTCTTCCTTTCAGAGCATTCTACTCTCTTTTTAGCTTCATAGTACTGCCTAGGCGCAATCATAGGCTTAGTCGTTACATCTTCAAGCAACAAAGCATGAGGATGAATGTAAATGAGTACTTGAAATGGGTAGAGCTTTATAAGCCTTTTTTCAAGCTCATAAAAATGTATGTCAATAGAGTACTAGAGAGTGAATGTCTTGTGGTCATGGGTGACCAGGATCACATTTTCTTCTCCGCAGCTAAATCTTTTGCGAGGAACCAAAAGAACGCAAAATTCTTAACGATTAAAGGATGTGGTCACGTAGTGAGTATTGAAGCGCCTAAGCTATTCAATCAGAATTCTATAGATTTCTTTTTAGGTAAAGAAATACTTACATCAGTTATCGCAACTCCTGTTCCATTTAAATGGAGTGAGTTGAAAGCTATGAAGTAGAAGTAGTTCTAGTTATTTGCTAGGTATCCGCTTACGCCCTCATCAGTAGCTTGCATAGCGTCCTTTCCCTTACTCCAATTAGCTGGGCATACTTCGCCTTCTGTTTCACAGTGGATTAATGCGTCAAGCATGCGAATAGCTTCATCAACGTTACGACCTAGTGGTAGGTTATTTACTAGTTGGTGCTGAACGATACCGTCTTTGTCGATTAAAAATAATCCACGGTAAGCTATCAGTTCATTGTCACTAATAAGATTTCCTTCCTCATCGTAATCATACATGCCAGTTAGGACGTCGTAATTAGTTGAGATGGTCTTTGCTGTGTCAGCCACAAGTGGGTAAGTAATGCCCTGAATTCCACCTTGGTTTTTAGGCATACGTAGGTATGCCGCGTGACTTTCAGCAGTGTCCGTAGAACATCCTACTATAGCGCAGTCTCTAGATTCAAATTCGGCAAGCTTATCTTGGAAAGCATGAAGTTCTGTAGGACATACAAAAGTAAAATCCTTAGGGTAAAAGAATAGGATGACATACTTGTTGTCTAAGTATTGATTTAAAGAGAAATCGCTTACAATTTGCTCTCCGTTTAACACTGCTGCTGCAGAGAAATGAGGGGCTTTTTGGCCAACTAGAACTGCCATGATTTATAGGGTTGTGGTTATTATAAATTTAATGATAAAAACGATGCAACTTCGTGCACACGCTTTGGTTTAAGGACGATAACACCCTTAGAGTCAAGTAAGAAGTAGGCAGGAGTAGCAGTAATCTTATACTGCTTTACAATAGGACTATCCCATGCAAGAAGCTGGCTTACGTTAGGGTAATTCATACCATTGTCTTCAATAGCCTTAGTCCAGGTTGCGTGGTTTTGGTCTATAGAAACACCTATAGCCTCAAATCCATTCCCGTGATGCTGTGTGTAAAGAGGAATCAGCACAGGCACTTCCTGCTCGCACTTGTGACACCATGAAGCCCAAAACATCACCAAGGTGTATTTGTTTTTAGCAACTGTTTCCATAAGGTTAATCTCACCGCCTCCATATGCTGCTATCTTGAAGTTAGGTGGTGTCTTGCCTACCTGTAAGTTGATTATGCCCTGAGCGCGTTGTCTAATGACATCACTGAGGTCAGCTCCACAATCTTCATCGAAGATAAAGTTATCTAGGATGTACTGGCAGATATCCTCTTTCCCTGTGTTGTAGAAACCATCAAGCATAGCATAAAGTGCGCTTTCCAGTGTGACATTGTTAGGCTCGAAATGAGATTTGATGATATCTATACAAGCAAGGAATCCTGACTCTTCTCCCTTGGAGTACTTCTTCATCATTTCAGTGATTCTATCACTTAAAGCGATACTATGTACTACACTGTTGTCAAATGGGTCCATGTCCTCAAAGAATCTACCTTGAGAGTTAGGATATTTAGGGTTTTTCCAAGACAAATACTTTGCGAAATAAGTGCCTGGATACTGGTCTATCATATCGTGCTGAGCTTGAACCAGTTCAAGTTCTTTCTCCTTCACTTGTGCCTCAATTCGTTTCCTGTATGGACTGTCGCGCATTCCTTTTCTCAATGTTTTAATCTCGTTTCTATTGCGAGATTCAAGTTGAAAATAAGCAAACGCAGCTGTGTTCTCTCTCGATTCTGGTGCTGTTCTATTCGCTCCAAGTCGGCTAGATTTAAACTGTAGATTTACATCGCTTTCGTTTGGGTTAAGTACGATGAGTGTTTTATTATTAGCCTTTCCATTAAGTACTAACTCGTAAAACCCACGACTTACTTCAACGCTAGGGAAGTTGAAAACGGCACCTTCAACCACTGCACTGTCGATTAATGTCTTTGTGCGAGCTTCTGTTAGATATAAATGAAGCATTGAGCCATTAGCAGCTGGGAGAGAACCGTGAAGTCTTATGATTCCGGTTTTATCACCTCTGTTCTCGTCGTTAGTTCCATTTTTATATCTAGGCGAAACAACATCAGTTTGTGTTGATGATTCAGTGTTTTGCACAACTACTCCAGCGGTTTCCACTTCCGTACTCGAAGTGTTTCCACCACAAGCCGTCAAAACCAAAATTAATCCACTAGCAATCCAAGTCATGATTTTCATATCTATAAATTCTGCTTTTATTCTCAATTAGAAAGGCTATCAAATGTACGAATTGCAGCCCGTTCGTTGTGTAGTCTTAAGTTAATTTGTCTTATCTGTTAAAAGAGGAACCTTTTTTTCCGTCGCTCTTAGGAACATTGCCTTTGAATTTAGATTTCTTGAATCCGCCTTTTTTAAAGCCTTCATTCTTAAATCCGCCATTCTTAAATCCGCCACCGCTAGAAGATCTGCTATCAGAGTTTCTCTCAGAGTTGTCTCTTGAACTAGAATTTCCATAGCTTCTCTGAGAATTTCCTCTGTCTGATGAAGGACCAAATGAAGACCCGCCGTATCCACCACTTGAACGGTCGCTGCGATTTTCGCTTCTGTTATCACGTCCTCCACCATATCCACCACTAGAACGCTCGCTTTGGTTTTCGCTTCTGTTATCACGTCCTCCGCCATAACCTCCGCTAGTACGCTCGCTTCCGTTTTCGCTTCGGTTATCACGTCCTCCACCATATCCACCACTAGAACGCTCGCTACGGTTTTCGCTTCTGTTATCACGTCCGCCACCGTAACCTCCGCTAGAACGGTCGCTGCGGTTTTCGCTTCTGTTATTACGTCCACCGCCGTAACCACCGCTAGAACGCTCGCTTCTGTTGTCACGTCCTCCACCGTTACCTTCGCTAGAACTGTTGTTGTCTCTTCGGTCAGAATTTCTTCCACCTCTGTCTTCATTAGAAAACTCGCGTTTCTTGTATCCTCTTGATGGAGAACTACTTGAGTCAGATGATCTTCTGTCGCCACGATTTCTGTCGTTACGGTCTCTTCCTCCGCCAACACTTCGACCGTAACCGCCACCGCCGCCACTTCGGCCATAGCCTCCGCCACCTCCGCCACCACTTCCGCGGTTTCTGCTTTTCTTGAATCCCTTGCCGCTAGGTTTGTAATCCATACCTACAGGTTCCATAGGCATATTGAAAGGTTGATCAGTAATAAGATCAATCTCTTTTCCAATTAACTTCTGTATACCTCTTAGGTGATTTCTTTCCTCGCCTTCATTACAAAAAGAGACTGCAACTCCAGATCTTCCAGCACGACCAGTTCTACCGATACGGTGAACGTAGCTTTCTGCTAGGTTAGGAAGCTCGAAATTGATTACGTGACTTAATTCATCAACGTCAATACCCCTAGAAGCAATGTCAGTAGCTACTAGGACTCTAACTTTACCCTGCTTAAACTTCTTTAAAGCACGCTCTCTAGCAGGCTGAGACTTGTTTCCGTGAATAGCTTCAGATGCAATGTTATTGTTCTGAAGATGTGTTACAACTTTATCTGCTCCGAATTTAGTTCTTGTGAAAACTAATGCATTAGTTATTTCGCCTGAGTCTAGAATATGTACAATTAGATCCTTTTTGTCGGATTGACGTACATAGTATACTTTCTGATCTACTGTTTCTGCAGCAGAACTGACAGCTTCGATCTGGACGTTTATAGGGTCTGTTAGGATGTTACTAGACAGCTTGACGATATTAGCTGGCATTGTTGCCGAGAAGAACAGAGTCTGTCTATCCGCAGGGCACATCTTTATGATCTTAGTGATGTCTGGGAGAAATCCCATATCTAACATAGTATCAGCTTCATCTAGAACTAGGAATTCTATATCACCTAGTCTTATATGGCCTTGGTTGCATAGGTCTAGTAGCCTACCGGGAGTAGCTACTATGATATCAACACCTCTTCTAATTGCGTCTACTTGACGGCGTTGAGGCGTTCCACCGTAAACCACAGTTGATCTCAGGTTAGACTTAGACATGTACTTGCGAAGGTTCTCATCAATTTGTGATGCTAATTCGCGAGTTGGAGTTAAGATAAGTCCGCGTACCGGTTTTGTGCGGCCTTGTGACTTTGGCGGTCTAGATTCCAATACATGAACCATAGGAAGTGCAAAGGCAGCTGTTTTACCAGTACCTGTTTGTGCGCAACCCAGGAGGTCCTTGCCGTTAATAACGTGAGGAATAGCTTGTTCCTGAATAGGGGTTGGCTTTTCATAGCCAAGGGGTTGAATTGCGTCGAGAACCGAATCGCTCAACCCTAGATCTTTAAAAGACATAGAGAAAATCTATTTGTCGCACGAAAACGTGTGCGGATAACGTGCCGAGTCATGAAGTGGCGCGTGCCGACAACGGCTAAGGCACGCAAGCGTTTTTAAACGCGGTGCAAAATTACGAAATAATTCGTTAGGATACACAAATTAACTTTTTAAGCTAATTTTGTACGCCGTCTACCCAGGTTTTTTAGAGTGATAGTGTGCATTCTGAGAGCATCACTAAATGTCATATTCGCTCTATAAGTGAGGCTGTATTCCTTTGCGGTCTCCTTTACAATCTTTGATAAAGCTCTGTAGTGTACGTGGCATATGTTAGGAAATAAATGATGTTCTATCTGAAAGTTCAAACCTCCACATAAGTAGGTTAATAGTCTATTGTTCACTCCGAAATTTGCTGTAGCTTCTAGTTGGTGCTCAAGACGTGTAGAATCAAGCTTGAGCCCTGCGTCTTCTGCTTGAGGGAATAAATTATGCTCCATTACATGCGCTGGTTGGAAGATAATAGCCATTAGGAACCCAGCTACTGCGTGCATTACTGCCCATCCAAGTAGGATAGACCACCACGAGATACTAGGACTACTGAAAATCAGAGGAAGAGCTAATGAGTATGTGAAATATATCGACTTAGTAAACAGCATGTGGAAGAAAATACCCTTAGTGGTTCGTCCAGTTGTTTTAATTAAATCCTTCTTGTGGTAGCGAGCTAGAGATATCCAGTCTTTAGGGAGCATCCAGAAAATTGTCATAAGAGAGTAAAGAGCCCAAGCGTAGATGTGTTGGAATCTGTGTATTTTATAAAGAGGTTTATGAGGATTGAATCTCAAAACAGATGCAGGATCGATGTCTTCATCTAATCCGTCTATGTTAGTGAAAGTGTGATGAAGAACATTGTGTTGAATATTCCACATCTCTGCATTTCCTCCAACTAGGTCCACCGTACGACCCATCATCTTGTTGATCCATTTATTCTTACTGTAAGAATTATGGTTTCCGTCGTGCATGATATTTAATCCTATGCCTGCTAGTCCTAATCCCATAACAATCTCAGCAACCCAAAACCAAACTCCACCAGAGATTACTCCGAAAGTAAATAGAGCCCAAGGTGTGAAATACAAGGCAAGCATTAATGAAGTCTTGAAATACATGCTAAATCCTCCAGACTTCTTCTTTCCAGATTCTTCGAAATAATTTTCAACTCTTTCACGCAGAACCTTACCGAAACCAGAAGTTTCTCTAGCAAATCTTACAACAGGTAGCTTCATGTTTTTAATTTTGATGCTTAATTAAGTGCGAAATTACACTACTTAATTATCAAAATGTCTCTATAAAGTCACAATTTTCCCAACTTTGATTGTTCAATTCCCTTACTATGCCCTGCCTAAAGCATCTATAGGGTCAAGTAGAGCAGCTTTTCTAGCAGGATAATATCCACTTGCTATGCTCGTAATCATACATAGTGTCAGTCCTATAAATATCCAAATCCACGGAATTACGAATGGAGTCTCGAAGAATATCGCTATCAGGTTGCCAAGCCCCAGTCCCGCTAGTATTCCTACAGACCCACCAAGTTGACCTATAATTATGACCTCAACTAGAAACTGTGTCCGTATAGCTCTCGAGCTAGCTCCGAGAGATTTTCTAGTTCCGATTTCTCGGGTACGTTCTGATACACTTACCAGCATTATATTCATGAGGCCTATACCTGCCCCGAAAAGTGTGATTATTCCTATAACCGCTGCTGCTATGGTTATTCCTGAAGTCGCCTCTATCAATGTGTCCACTAGGGAGTTGCTTTGGCTTATTTCGAATGAACTTTCTTTGCCTGGCGCGTCTTTTCTTACCATTCTCATAGTTCCAGTTGCAATTTCTGTTGCGTGAGCTAGATTTTCTGTTTTATCTACAGAGCAAACCAAGCTATAGCTCCTGTTTTTATCAGAAAACTGCCTTCTAGAAGATGGTATTGTAATGAGACATTGGTTGTCTTGTGACATGCCAAACCCAGAACCTCGTGATTCTAGTACCCCTATTACTGTATACCTAGAGCCCTTCAATAATATGTTCTCGCCTACCGGCTCTTCCCATTCTTCGAATAGTTTACTAACTATTTTACTGCCGATTACGATCATCGCGGGGCTTTGTTCCCCTTCGATAGACGTAAACCCCCTGCCTACCGAGAGAGGAATACTTGATACGTTTAAATAATTACCATCGACACCTAAGATTTGGGTGTTAGGGTCTGTGCGCTTCGTACCTCGGCTGAGAATTGCTGTTGAGGTTGCGAAAATCGAAGCACTAGTGGTGAGGTCTAAGTCACTATTTAACTTTATGCTCTTTGTGAAGCGCCTCACATCATCATAAGATATTGGGTCTGTGGGAGCCTTCCGTCTTCCGTGGGTGATGCCGCCGGTTCGTTTGGGCTTAATAGTAAAAGTATTTGTTCCAAGAGATGAAAATTCCTGTACTATGTTAGCCTTTAAGGATTCCGTTGCCGTTACCATCGCGATTAATGCCATGATGCCCATTCCGATTATTCCTACGGTAAGGGTGGTCCTGAGTGCTTGCCCTCTAATGGAACGGATAGCCACCTTTACTTGTTCTAAGAATACGGACCTACTCATCTTCATGTCCCGAAGGTAGTGACGTATCTTTGTCTCCTGAAATTAAAAAGAAGAGACATGACTTTTGATATCGATATGATTAAAAAGGTATACGCCGGATTTCCCGAGCGTGTAGAGGCGGCAAGAGAGTTAGCTGGACGGCCACTTACATTGGCTGAAAAGATTCTAAACGCTCACTTATGGGATGGTGCTCCAGACCAGGTGTACCAAAGAGGGGTTGATTATGTTGATTTCGCACCAGACCGTGTGGCTATGCAAGACGCGACGGCTCAGATGGCTTTATTGCAGTTCATGCAGGCGGGTAAGAAAAAGGTAGGTGTCCCATCAACGGTTCACTGCGACCACTTGATTCAAGCTAAAGTCGAGGCGACTTCTGATCTTCAGAATGCTATAAACCAAAACAACGAGGTCTACAACTTCCTCGAGTCTGTTTCAGATAAATACGGAATAGGCTTCTGGAAGCCGGGTGCGGGGATTATTCACCAGGTAGTACTTGAGAATTATGCTTTCCCAGGAGGAATGATGATAGGTACCGACTCTCACACGGTTAATGCCGGTGGTCTGGGAATGGTGGCTATAGGTGTGGGAGGAGCTGATGCTGTGGATGTGATGGCAGGTCTGCCCTGGGAGCTTAAGTTTCCTAAGCTGATAGGGATTAAACTTACCGGGAAGTTGAGTGGTTGGTTAAGTGCAAAGGATGTTATTCTGAAAGTTGCTGGAATTGTGACGACAAAGGGAGGAACAGGAGCTATCGTTGAGTACTTCGGCCACGGAGCTATAGGCCTTTCTTGTACTGGTAAAGGAACGATTTGTAATATGGGTGCTGAAATAGGAGCGACAACTTCGCTCTTTGGATATGATGAGAGTATGGGGCGTTACTTGCGCTCTACCGATCGTGCGGATATAGCTGATGCAGCTGATGTTATTGCCAGTCATCTAACAGGTGATCCAGAGGTTTATGCCGACCCAGACCGTTACTTCGATGAGGTGATAGAAATTAATTTGGATGAAATGGAGCCACATATTAATGGGCCATTTACTCCTGATTTGGCTACGCCTGTATCTAATATGAAAGAAGCAGCTAAATCCCATGGATGGCCTACTTCAATAGAGTATGGATTAATAGGTTCGTGTACTAACTCTAGCTATGAGGATATCAGTCGTTCTGCGTCTGTGGCTAAAGAAGCGGTAGAATTAGACATTGAGCCTAAGGGAATACTAAATATCACGCCTGGTTCTGAGTTAGTAAGATTTACTATCGAAAGAGATGGTATGATAAAGACCTTTAAGCAGCTAGGATCTAAAGTTTTTGCTAATGCTTGTGGCCCTTGTATAGGTCAGTGGGCTAGATCTGGAGCTGAGAAGAATGAAAAGAACTCTATCATACACTCCTTCAACAGAAATTTCTCTAAGCGTGCTGACGGTAACCCTAACACTCACGCTTTCGTAGCTTCTCCAGAGCTAGTTACTGCTATTACAATAGCTGGAGA
>CAWVZZ010000037.1:0-13975 GCA_963934745.1 uncultured Flavobacteriales bacterium
TTGAAAATGGAAAGCAGGTTATTCTATTCCAAAACAGACGTGGCTACTCTCCTTCCTGGCAATGCGACCTGTGTGGCGATGCTGTGATGTGTGAACGGTGTGAAATCCCACTAACATTTCACAAGAAACTACACGGTCTTCACTGCCACCATTGCGGCTACCATGTGGCTCCACCACCTAAAAAGTGCGGTGCTTGTGGCTCAACCTCCATCAAGCCAAAGGGCCTTGGTACAGAGCGTATAGAAGAGGAGTTAGCGGATTTGTTTCCGTCCGTGAAAGTGGCGAGGATGGATTTAGATACCACAAGGTCTAGACACGCACACGCAAAGCTTCTCGAAGCATTCAGCAACCATGAATACGATGTCCTTGTGGGCACCCAAATGGTGAGCAAGGGGCTAGACTTTGCAAATGTGGGTCTGGTAGGAGTGATGAGTGCTGATAAAATGCTCACCTTCCCGGATTTCAGGTCGTTCGAACGCGCATACCAAATGCTTACACAAGTATCAGGTCGTGCGGGTCGTGCTTCTGAAAGAGGAACTGTAGTAATACAAACCTATTCTCCTGATCATTGGGTAATTCAAAGAGTCATAATCGGAGATCACGGTAAGCTTGTAGAACACGAACTTATTGAGCGTAAAAACTTCGGATATCCTCCTTATGTGAGGCTTATACGTATATCCTTAAGGCATATTGATGAAAAGAGGGTGAAGGCTGGAGCAGAGGTTCTAGCTACTAGACTTCGTCAGAGATTCGGAGATAGAGTAGCTGGACCAGACACTCCATCAATGTCTAGAGTCAATGATCTTTTCCGATTAGATATACTCTTGAAATTCGAAAGAGAATTAAAGATGTCTTCTTACCGAGAGGTTCTTACAGTAGATATTGAAGAATTTACTCTCGATATCAGGTTTAAAAGGCTCAGGGTTAAAGTTGACGTAGACCCTGTTTAAAAGTCTCTCTGTAAGTATGAGTGCCGCTTTCTAAAGCTATCACAGTTATGAGTCTAGCGTTAGTAAAACCTTGTGGTAGTCTGCTCAACTGCACTCTCGTCATTCCTTGTAAAAGTTGTATATCTTCTCGAGCCATTACCTTTCCTTCAATGCTGTATGCGAGTAACTCAAAGGTTGCAGGTCTATTGATATTGAAAATCAACTCTTCTCCAGTGAGATTTATATCAAATTCAGTGGACGTACTTATGTCCTGAACATCGTCAGTTCCAAAGAAGTGAAATGTGACTTGCGATGAGCCGCTATTTGCAACCCCTAATGTGTCAGTTTCAATAGAGTAACAGATGTCTGCAGGGCTTGAAAGGCCAGAGCTTACAACCGTTTCTGATTCCGTGAAATCCGAGTTGTATTTAGTAATTCTAGGAGGCGACCATGAACTCACGTAATAATTACCCTCCGAGTCAACATCAATACCATCAAGGTTCCCGAGTCCAGTGCCTAGAAGTAGAATGGAGTAATCACCAGTAACTAAATCCACTTCGTATATTTTTGCATTACTGCCCCAGCTCACAACGATAGCTCGGTTATTCTCGGTGTCTACAACTACTCCGTTGAAGGCAATAGGTGCTCCAGTTACAGATGTGATCATTGTAGTTACAATGTTCTCTGGATCACTTACGTCTGCAGTGTAGATCCTACTACTACCGAAATCGGAAATAACTAAGAGGTTCTCGCCATCATTCCCCATACCATTAAGAAAGGCAGGTGTGGGAGAAAAGTTAGCTGTGCTAACAAGTTCAGCCGTCGTAAGATCATACGCACGTAGCTGAGAGTTTTTAAGTACGTAAAGTACGTCGCCCAGAACTTCCATTCCGTGTGAAGCGCTTCCGTTCCCAAAGTACACCCAGCTCTCTCCACCATCGGAAGTCTCTAGAATAGAAGAATTATTACTAACGAACCATCTATCTCCTGCAGGGTCGTATTCAACGGCTTCTATTGTTGAAAGGGTTTGGGCTAGAGACGAGAAAGAAACGGCAAAAGCAAGAAGAAGGGCTTGGGTTTTCATGCTATGAAGGTACAAAGCCTTAGCCTTAAAAGACTACCTACTTCCGAAGATTGCGCTGCCTACACGGATCAAGGTTGAACCTTCGTCCACAGCTATCTTCCAATCTCCACTCATCCCCATAGATAAAACATCAAAGTCCTCACCCATAGTAGGTCGTAACTCATCAAACAACTCGCGCAATCCTCTAAACTCATTTGCCACACGTGAGTAATCATCTGTAAAAGTAGCCATACCCATTAATCCTCTAATCCTAACATGAGGGTGGATGAGAAGTTCACTATTTATGGCTTCGTGTAATTCTTGAATAGTAAACCCATGTTTAGAATCTTCTTCTGCTATGTGGATCTGAATAAGTACGTCCGTGGTCTGTTCGATGTTTTTCGCAATCGAATCGAATAATCTTTTAGAATCAACTGCGTGGATGAGGTGAGATATGGGCGTGACTAACTTTGCTTTGTTCCTCTGTATGTGTCCTATAGCATGCCACTTAATATCCGAAGGAAGTGCAGCAGATTTCTCCACTAGTTCTTGCACTCTATTCTCGCCGAAATCCCTGATTCCTAATTTGTATGCTTCAAGGATGTCTTCTACGGGCTTAGTTTTGCTGACGGCAACGAGTTTTACGCTGTCTGGAATAGAGCCTTGAATTTCTCGTAATGCGTCTAGATTTATCACTTTTACTCGCCTTCTGGATGAGGGTGATTACCGAATTCATATGTGAACAATCCACTCCTGAGTTTGGGCTCAACCCAAGTGCTTTTAGGAGGAAGTGAACCTCCTGCATCCGCTACATCGGTTATCTCATCAATACTCATAGGGTGCAGCGCAAAGATCAGACTGTCTTTGTTGTCAGCTGCCCTTAGAATTAAAGCCTCTCTCGAGATACTACCCGGAATGTATCTCAAGTCTGGGTGATTCCGAGGGTTGGCTATGCTTAAAATATTTTTCAAAACGTATTCGCTGAGCCATCCGGCATCTGTAGAGTTTTTAGGAAGATTATCCGTGTCGAGTTTTATTCTCAGATGTACTTCTCCTATGAGTAAATCAATGCTGCCTGGTTTCTGGAGGTGCTCAGAAGTTTCAGTTATCTCCAACACAGATTTTACATACTCTGTAGCTTTTATTTTTCCGACCAAACCCTCAACATTGCCATCCCAAGACTTTATTTCTCTATGGAATCCTGAAATTGATAGCTCTTCCGCGGGTAGGATATAAGCTAGAATCCTATCCACCCCTGGTTCGTTAGGGAATGAGTGCATAAGCTTGTACGATGAAGCTAACCTGTGATGTCCATCGGCTAGATATATCTTGTCTAGTGGTATCAGTGCGTCGAATAGATCCTGGTCTATTTCCTGATTAACCCACCAAATAGAATGTCTTATCAGATCCGTAGTCGAGAAGTCACAATCGGCAGGTCTTCCTTCGACAATTAAATTAATGCTCGAGTCTAAGTCCTCCTTGCCTTGGTGATTAGATTTCCTAGCACATAGAATGGGTTCTGCGTGAAAACCCACACACTCTAAATAAGTAGCGAAAAGCTCTTCTCTACTCTCAAGAGTTAATTCATGGACTTTCATTGCACCCCCCTTGCACATTGGTAGGTCAATTGCAGCAACAATTCCCGTGTATGTTTTACTTGGTGTAGTTTGTCTGTATATCGCATAACCTACTCCGTCTGTGCCCTCTAGCCATCCCTTTTTAAGGAACTTATCGTATTCTGCCCTGACTTCTCTAAAGTAGGCTTCTGTACCTCTGCTCGCTTGCATATCTCTCTTCGCGTCCGGGTTTATTACCTGAAGATAGCTAAAGGGATTTCGTTCAAGTTTATCCTGCAATTCTGCCTTGTCGTAGCTCAAATAAGATCTCGAAGCCACAAGATGGGCTAGGTGTCTAGGAGGTTGAACGAGCCTGAATGGTCGGATAAGTTTATTCATTTAATCTAGTTCTTACGGGCAATGTCTGCGATTTGCGCAGCTAACTCTAATCCAATTCTATCCTGAGCCTCACCGGTGGCAGCTCCTGTGTGTGGTGTGAGAGAAAGAGCCGCATGAGCGAGTATATCAGCCCTAGGTGCAGGCTCGCCTACGAATACGTCAAGAGCAGCTCCACCTATGTGACCAGAGTTTAACGCGTCGATTAATGAGTCCTCATTAAGCACACCTCCTCGAGCTGCGTTTACAAGTAGCGCACCTTCCTTCATCATAGCTAGTTCTTTAGACCCTATCACTGGACTCCCATCAGACTGAGCTGGTATGTGAAGACTCACAGCGTCACTATCTCGAAGTAGCTCATCAAGCGTCACGATAGGGCAGTCAACGGGCACTATGGTTCCTGAGATATCGACCTCTACAACTCCGCTTTTAGAAAATTTATCATGAGCTATAACCTTCATTCCGCAGCCTAATGCATACGCTGCAAGAGATCTTCCTATTCGCCCGAACCCTACTATTCCCAAAGTCTTCCCTCTTAACTCGGTTCCTTTACTATACGCTTTCTTTAAGGTCTTAAAATTCTCCGTACCAAACGAAGGCATGCTTCTGTTACTCGAGTGCAGTGAGCGAGAAAGCGAGAAAAGATGTCCCATTACTAATTCTGCAACACTTTGAGAGGAAGCGGCTGGTGTATTGAATATGGTGAGACCCTTCTCACGACCGTACTCCACGTCAATGTTATCCATCCCGACTCCACCACGTCCTACAAACCTCAAATTAGGACAAGCATCCATTAATTCCTTTCTGACTTGAGTCGCGGATCTAACGAGCACACCATCTATGCTATTCGTGTTGATGAATGATTCTAACTCCGATGCCTCGATAAAATCAATGTAAATGGTATGTCCGGCCTCAATTAATGCGTCATATCCTGATGGGCTTATTCCATCGTTTGCTAAAATGTTCATTCTCGATTAGGGTTTTGATCAGATATTCGATCAGATTTTTCTTTCGAAGTCTTTCATAACATCAACTAAAACTTGTACGCTCTCAATGGGTAAGGCGTTGTACATGGAAGCTCTGTAGCCTCCCACGCTTCTGTGTCCTTTGATTCCACTAATTCCCTCTGCAGCCCAAACTGCATCGAAAGCATCCGTGTGTCTAGGGTCATTAAACATGAATGTTGCATTCATGGTAGAGCGGCAACTCTCTTCAGCATGGCCTCTGAATAAAGGGTTTCTATCTATCTCATTGTAAATCAGTTCTGCTTTAGCATTATTGATTTTTTCTATTCCAGCAACTCCTCCTTTAGCCTTTAGCCATTTTAGAGTTAAAAGGGTAGTGAAAATAGAGAATACAGGAGGGGTGTTGAACATGCTGTCCTTAGAGATATGCACTCCTAAATCTAGATAGGCGGGGATGTCACGACCAGTTTTTCCAAGTACGTTCTTGTCAATTGCGTACATGACGGTGCCGGCTGGCCCCATGTTCTTTTGGGCTCCAGCATAAATAAGCTGAAAAGCAGATGAGTCGAATTCCTTACTCATAATATCAGAACTCATATCCGCCACGAGTGGAACTCCAGCAGATGTTGGGGGTTTCTTAAACTGAGTCCCGTAAATAGTATTGTTAGTAGTGTAGTGCAGGTAGCTATGTTTCGAGTCTACTGTGTTTATTTTAGGAATGGATACATACCCTCTTTCCTTAGCACTCGCGACTACTTCAATATCCCCTAAGTGCTTTGCCTCTTTAACGGCCTTGTTCGCCCACGCGCCAGTATCTACATAGGCAGCAGAACCTCCTTCGGGAATTAAGTTATAGGCAGAGGTAAGAAACCCTAGACTAGCACCACCTTGAAGGTAAAGTATTTCAAACCTGTCGGGCAGGTTGAGCAGTTCCTTAGTCAAGGACCTTGTTTCCTCCATCACAGCTACGAAAGGTTTTGATCGGTGAGACATTTCAATTAATGAAAGGCCGTTGTTACCCCAAGACTTAACTGCTTCTGAAGCTTCTTTTAAGACTTCCGGAGGAAGAATACATGGACCAGCGGAAAAATTGTGAACCTTGCTCATAAGTAGTGTTGTTTTACGCCGCAAAGGTCCTAATTAATTTTCATTATTCAAGAAATTAATCACTCTTTTATCATCGGGATTTACACCACTTCTCAACGATGCTACTAGAGCTCCGTTTTCATCTATCAGAAATTTGTGGAAGTTCCATCTTACATTGTGATTGCTCACCCCGTTTTCTGACTCGTTAAGGAGCCATTTGTATACAGAGTGAGTGTTAGAGCCTTTAACACTCACTTTCTCCATCATCTGAAATGTAACACCGAAATTTTTAGAGCAAAAAGCACCAATCTCCTCACTCGTTCCACTCTCTTGTTTCCCAAAGTCATTGCAAGGAAACCCTAAGATCACAAACCCATCACCTCCATACTGTTCGTGAAGTTTCTGTAGTCCCTCGTATTGAGGTGTGAATCCACACTCAGATGCGGTATTTACAATCAAGACCTTCTTCCCTATGAGGCTTTCGAAATCGAACGTTTCTCCTTCTAGGGTGTTACAACTCAAATCATAAAAGCTAGTGTGGGAAACAGTGGGTGTGTATGTGTTAACACCACCGTATAGGTTCCATGCTGAAAATCCGAGTGCGATAAATATTGCTGCGACAAGTGTGATAATAATGTATGTCTTCATTTTAGTAGTCTTTCTTTGAGTTTAGAGTCAGGGAGGTAAGTAATGAGTTTCCTTCTTAATCTTGGAGTGCCGCCATCAAAAGAGTTGGGTTTGATGACTAAAGTTATAAATG
This sequence comes from uncultured Flavobacteriales bacterium, assembly GCA_963934745.1. Taxonomy (GTDB): domain Bacteria; phylum Bacteroidota; class Bacteroidia; order Flavobacteriales_D; family Sanyastnellaceae; genus UBA974. Next base: position 6,756 of record CAWVZZ010000037.1, read on the forward strand.
CTAAGAATCCAGAAGTTAGGATTAGAGTTGCAATTTCAATTGTATGTGCGAGTTCTGGTAAGATGTTGTTGCCGTAAAGTGATGTTTCTGAAACCTGCTCTAACCCCTTACCGGACACTAAAACAATCAATAGTAAGAGGAACCCAGGTGCTAGCCTTTGAAGTAAGTTACTTATTTTTATTTGCAGTCCTCTAACGATCCATATTCCTATTAGCACTGCTTGTAAAGAGGTAGCAGCTACGACTGCCCAAGCCGCGTTAATGATACTTGTCTCACCTACTTCGGTCACGCTTGTCGCTTTGATAACTCCCACCGTTAATGATATCAGGAACACAGTTTTAATGAGTGCGCCCACACCTAGATTGTCGGTAGCTCTCAATGCAGCATCACCGATCTTAATAAAGCTTCTAAGCCCCACACATAAAAAGAGAACCATTACTATCGGCACTGCGTTAGCATACTTACCTCCGAGAATTATTGCCGTAAACTCTTCTGCTCTTAGAACTAGTATGCCTGTCAGCGGGATAACGATAAGTGTAACAGCGTGTATCGCACTTAATACAGTGTCCTTAAGTCTTTCTTTATTATCCTGCATCATGGACATTCCGCTGAACAGAACGCTGTCGCTTAATTTCCCCAAAACAGTAACAGGGAGCCCCATTAAATATGATGACCTATCGTAGAACCCCGTAAGTGTCCAGTTTGAAGTGGACGCTCCGATAATTGCCGTGTCAACTTTACTAGCAGCGTAATTTAGAAGATTAAACAGGGTGCTTCGGCTACCATATCCCAGCATATCTTTAAGAGCGGTTCGGTTCATGGTAAACCCTGCTGGGCCTGGATATGCTATCCAATAACCTATGCTTAGCAGTGTGTTTTGGGCCAAAAGAGAAACTACATACGCCCAAATCCCAGCTCCATTATAAGCAAGCGTAAGTCCGATTATCAAATTACCGATAATCATGGCTGTACCAGAGCAGAAGAATAGCGACTTGAATTTCATATCCTTTATCAACATGCTGCGAGGCACTACAGATGCTCCAGAGATAATGAAGCTCAGGGCTATCCACCTTAAGACCTCGGTTAGTAGCGGCTCCTCATAGAAATCAGCTACAATTGGAGCTGTGAAATAAACCCCTATAAAAAAGATCACTCCCAACAGTAGGCTGAATGCGAAGGCGGTTTTCCTATGTTCCTTCGTTACTTCGGGTGATTGTATTAAGGAAGGTCCTATTCCTACCTGAGCGAAGATTTCGATGAACCCTACCACCACTAGCGCTATAGCCATGATGCCGAAGGCATCTGTCGGTATCAACCTCGCAAGGATAGCTATGAAGACAAGCTGAAGAATCACCTGAACCACCACGTTAACACTCTGCCACTTTAGTGAAGAGCCGAAATTGGGTTCAGTAGTTCTCTCGGTCATTTAACTCAAACGTTATAGATATCCATTATCGTGCAATGTTTATAGATCTTTTCTCTCTGATGACAGTCACACGTACTTGTCCAGGGTAGGTCATTTCGTTCATGATGCGGGTGCTGATGTCGAGAGAGATTTGGTCTGCCTCAGCATCACTAACCTTTTCACTCTCTACAAGCACTCTAAGCTCTCTACCAGCTTGTATAGCGTAAGACTTAGTCACACCAGGGAACTCAAGTGCTATCTCCTCCAAATTGCGAAGCCTCGTTATGTATGCCTCAACCATTTCACGTCTAGCACCTGGTCTAGCACCAGAAATAGCGTCACAAACCTGTACGATGGGAGAGATCAGAGTAGTCATTTCCATCTCATCGTGGTGAGCTCCGATAGCGTTTAAGATATCGGGTCTTTCGCCATATCGCTCGGCTATTTTCATTCCTAGAAGTGCGTGTGGAAGTTCGCTCTCCTCATCACTCACCTTTCCGATATCGTGTAGAAGACCAGCTCTTTTTGCGGCTTTAGCGTCCACGCCAACCTCAGCTGCCATAGTTGCACATAGGTTAGCCACTTCTCGCGAGTGTTGGAGTAGGTTCTGACCGTATGATGAGCGGTACTTCATTCTACCGACCATCCTGACAAGCTCGCTATTCATGTTGTGAATACCGAGGTCTATGCAAGTGCGTTTACCGAGTTCCATAATCTCATCCTCAATCTTCTTTATCACTTTGGCTACGACCTCCTCAATTCTAGCAGGGTGTATGCGGCCGTCGGTAACTAACTGGTGAAGAGAAAGTCTAGCGACCTCTCTTCTCACTGGGTCGAAACAAGAAAGCATGATCGCTTCAGGAGTATCGTCAACGATGAACTCAACCCCAGTAGCTGATTCAAGAGCTCTAATATTCCGCCCTTCACGTCCGATGATACGACCCTTTATGTCGTCGTTCTTTATGTTGAATACAGAAACGGAGTTCTCAACAGAATGCTCTGTAGCGACGCGTTGAATTGTTTGAATTACGATTTTCTTAGCGTCAGTGCTAGCCTTAAGTTTTGCCTCCTCCAGGATCTCGCTAACTTGAGCTGCTGCAGCAATTTTAGCGTCCTGTACGGTCTGTTCAACCATATTTTTTTTCGCCTCATCTGCCGACATTCCAGAAATCTTCTCAAGAAGTTCTATAGCTTTAACTCTATCTTTTTCAGTATCGGTATTCCTTTTCTCAATAGCATTCATACGTTGCTGAAGTGAATCTTTATCTTTCTCGAGCTTCCTCTCTAAGTCTTTATTCCGATCGATTTGCTTGTTTAGATTCTTCTCAGTGTTGCGGATGCGGTCCTCTCTCTCGTGAAGCTTTCTGTCTAGATCTTTTCGCTCACCCTTCTGTGTCTCTCTGAGCTCGAAAAACTTCTGTTTTGCTTGGCCTATCTTCTTTTCCTTGATGGCGTCGCCCTTAACTTTTGCTGCTCTAATTATTGATTTAGTTTGGGTTTTAAGACCCAGCCGAAATGCTATGTATCCTAGAACAAGCCCGCCTAATGCTGCGCCTGCTATGTATATTAATGAGTCCATGTGGGTGTAGCCTTACTGGCTCACCCCTCCATTACCGAATCTATGCGCAGTAGTAGGTCGTCTATGCTTTTAGATAAACTCTCGTCCTCAGGTTTTTTATTTTCTGTGGAAGCTGCCTCAGGTTTCCTACCTGATTCTAGCTGTTTATTTTTTATTGATAGTTGTAATGCCGTCATAGCAAACAAGTCAATTCTATCTTTTACTGCGAATTTAGATTTAAGCTCTTCAAGACCTTCATCAACAGCTACAGCCGCTTCCTGAATACCCGCTACTTCCTCTGGGGAAACAGTAAGAGGGTAGGAGCGCCCTGCGATTTCTACGTTGATGTGTTCTTTAGACATACTTTTATTAATCTTTTAAATCTTCAATAAATTTAGACAGGCGTCGATTTCCTCTACCAAAGCGTCGATGTTTTCGGCCGAAAGGGCTACAGTGTCAGGGCTTTGATTTATGGGGTTAGATATAGAAACTTCACTTGCTTTAGCACTCTTAGCACTCATATCCTTCAACTCAGTTTCAAGTTCTTCAATCCTTGAGCTAAGCTTTTCTCTCTCATTATTCCTCTCCGAGCGTTCTCTCTCAAAATCTTGTAGCAGGCGTTCAGTTGCCGCGACAAGTTTCTTAGTTTTTTCCTTCAGAGTTTTCATAGAGCAAGTTTCAAAACAAATATAAGGATGTAGTTTTACACTATGGTAAAAAAGTCTGCAAATCTTTCTCTCTTAATCACCTTCGTTTTTGCTTTTACTTTTCTAGGGTCTCTTGTATCCCAAACTCTGCCTCACTTCATTGCTCCCCTTGATATACCTCTTATCCTCAGCGGTAATTTCGGTGAATTCCGTGGTTCTCATTTCCATACAGGTATTGATATTAAAACCCAAGGCAAAGAAGGCTTCCCCGTACTTGCAGCAGCGGACGGAGATGTCGTTAGGATTAAAGTTAGCCCATGGGGTTACGGAAACGCTCTTTACATCGAGCACGAGGGCGGCTCTAGGACTGTCTATGCCCACCTATCTAAGTTCCATCCTGACATTGATGCATGGCTCTTAGGTAAACTCTATAGTGGAAGAACTCTAGGCTACGATGCTAGGCCATCTAGGGAATTTCATTTCGCAGCTGGTGACACTATTGGATGGTCCGGTAACTCTGGTTCATCGGGCGGCCCACACCTTCATTTTGAAATCAGAGATGCTCAATCTCATCCAGTAAACCCACTTCTTTGGGACTTCGATATTACCGACACTAAGCCTCCCCAAGTAGGAGATTTAATTGTAGTCCCCGTCGACAATCAAGGCTTAGAATTACGACACGAGTCATTAACCGTCACTGCCTCTGATACCACAACGCTTCCACCCGGGATTTATCACTTAGGCGTTGAAGCCCTGGATAAACTAGATGATGCTAAGAATAAATGTGGCATCTATAAACTCGAAGTAGAGGTTAATGGTTCCCCTCATTACTCCTGCACGATTGACACTCTTGATTTCGCGGTAAACAAGGATATGAATGCACATGCTTATTATCCGGCTTGGGATGCACGAAGAAAGTCCATCCATAGATTTGATATCTTGCCCGGAAACAGGTTGTCTATCTATGACAAAGTCCCCGACTCACCCATTTCCATCTCCCACGATTCCACCCTAACCATAACAGTGAATTGTTACGATGCATATTCTAACCTCACAACTATGATATATCATCTTAAAGGCGATAGTAGGCTGTTTAATGACGCAGTGGATGGCCCTAAGATATCAGCTCCAGCTAGTCCCTTTGCGAAGACAGTTCTGCGTGATGGTGGACTGGAAGTTGTTTGGGCTAAAGGAAGCTTCTACAGCAGAGAGCAAGCCTCCATAGCTCTACACGAGTCAGATGAATTTTCAGTGGGCCCATTCGATGCGCCCTTAGCTAAATCCTTTCATGTTTCTATCACAGCTCCTACCTCTCACGATGATTTATGGGTAGCTAGATCAGTTGACGAAAAGGGCCGAATAAGCGGATGCATAACCTGCGATTATAAATCTGGTAAAGTCGTGTTTTCGACCCGATCAATGGGCCGATTTAAACTCACCCGCGACACTGTTCCCCCGAGAGTTTTACCTAAACATTCTGCTACTCCTCTGACCTCGTCTGGCGACCTTGTTTTTCACATAGAAGATGCCCTGTCAGGAGTAGATAAAGTTAAGTGTTCAATAGACGGAGTGTGGGTACTTTTACGTTGGGATCCTAAGAATAAAACAGCCGTATATCTCTCATCTGACTCTCGTCATAAAAGTGGCGTGAAGCAAGTCGTAGAGATCGTAGTGGAGGACGGAGTGGGCCTTAAGTCTTCATGGAAAGGCTCAGTTGTTTTCCCTTAATTGCGTCTTAGTTTTGTTTTAACAGAATTATAATCCAGATAAAACAAAGCTTTGATTGATAGTGAGTTGACAAAGCTCTCCTCGAGCATTTGTTCCCAATTATCTATGTACGATGTTGGCAGTTGGCCGCCAGAAGAATTAAGAGTGTTCTTCCACACCACGCTCAGTTCACTTCCGGGGGAGAAATACCATTTGAAACCTAGGTCTACACTCCATGCATTGTAGTTAAGATCGTAATCTGTGGTTCCGTCTTCGTTAGGGAATAGTATTACTGAAGGAGAGAGTGTTCCGTCTATTTGTAGGTCGTAAAAATCGTGGTATGCAACCGTGCTCCAGTTGTGCCTGATTCGTGCTTCAATGCTAGCTTTTCTCGAGAAGGAATATGACCCTGAAAATATCTGTGTTTTCGTTTTATAATCTCGTCTCCCGAACACGCTCTTATCTCCGTCCAAGGGCCCCTCAATTAAATAGGCAAAGTCCTTTTGGTTAATCTTGTTGGTGAAGTCATATGTGTACCTAAAAGACAACTTATCTGATACTCTAAACCTTGGAGATATATTAGCCCCAAGCTCGTTCCAGTCATTGCCCTCATCCTCTACAAAACCATATCCACCATCAATATCTATTGCTAATTTCTTACTGTAATCAGTTGATATTCTTACTCTAGGAGCGAACCATCTAGGAGTTATCCAGTATAGCCCATCAACTCTGGAGTCGAAGTAATTCCGTCCTTCTAGAGGTTGTCCGTCTATGCCTATGTTTATGTACTGGAAGTTCTGAGACAGTGCATGCATTGTAAGAGAAACCATATTACTTGTCTTTTCTCTCGGTTCAAAAAGCCTTGATTGATGGTAAGTAGCATTTACTCCTAGACGAATAAAGTTCTTCGTGGGTTCTATAATTTTCAATCCCAGTATAATAAAATCTCCAACTTCGTTTGGTGCTCTCAGGTACCCCAAATCATTTGGGTCATAAAATTCAGATTCAACAGTGTGGTTATAGCTGAAAGTAAACATTCCAGAAATCTTTCTAACTCCCATCGACCATTTGTAACCATCTTCACCCAGGCCAGCTACATTCGAGTAGTGCTGGTTATAAGCTCCGGAACCGCTTAATTCGTAGGTGTTTGCCTTGTTTCTCAGCTGGAATTTCGTCCCCTGAACTAGGGCGTCAGTTCCGTCACCTTCGCGTGCCACATAAGTGCTGATGGCATGTATGTAACTATTGTTAGGTAGGGTTTGGTCTAAAGCAGCAACAGAATAACTCGTGAGCCCATTTTCAATCGTGTCGTTTACTGTGAAAGCTTGAAATGCCCCTATGCCTAATCCGCTTGACGTCCTCCCAGAAAACTTTGTAGCGTTTACGAGCTGACCTTCATCACCAACTCTGCGAGAATAGAAAAGTCCGGTTTTATTAAAAATTTCTGTTCCCTCGGTGAAAAACGGCCTGTTGTCAGAAAACCGTATTTCGTAAGGCGACAGATTCAGGACCAGATTATCTGAAACCACCTGCCCAAAGTCGGGAATTAAAGTCATATCGAGAGTAAAGGCGTCGCCTATTCCAGCCTTTAAATCCAACCCTCCATTAACGAGCGTTCCTAACCCTCCGTCTTCAGCACTCTCCGCGTAAGCAGATATATATGGGTTTATTGATAGTCTAGTAGGAGGGGAGATGTTGCGTAATCCGTGCAGCTCTCCACTTTCGTAAATATCAAAACCGTCCCTTGCAGGGTCTACCGACCTCCAAAAACTCCTCTCTCTATATCTTCTTATATTTCGGTCGAAGTTTACCCCCCATATTTGGTCTTCATCTATAGGCATTTTCGAGAATCTGAGTGCCGACCATGGGATCTTAAACTCAGCCACCCATCCTTCTGCGTTTA
>CAWVZZ010000038.1:0-13474 GCA_963934745.1 uncultured Flavobacteriales bacterium
AAATCTGAGTCGCTTTCTGCGACTGCTAATATTTTTGTAGGCCAAACCGAAGCCCCCCTCGTCGTCAAGCCGTTCATAAAAACGATGACGAAGTCAGAGTTATTCGCTGTAATGGTTGGTGGCTTAGCATCTGTGGCAGGATCTGTCCTTGCTGGGTACGCATCAATGGGCGTTCCCATGGAGTATCTAATTGCAGCATCATTTATGGCCGCTCCAGGAGGTCTTCTATTCGCAAAACTCATCATGCCGGAAACGGAAACCCCTGCAGAGACCCTTCCAGAGCCTGACGAAGACGATGATGAAGCTCCTGTAAATGTTATTGACGCTGCAGCTTCTGGTGCCGGTGCCGGTCTTAAACTCGCCTTAAACGTCGGGGCAATGCTATTAGCTTTTGTGGGCCTTATAGCGCTGATGAATGGAATTTTCGGGGGTGTGGGTGAGTGGTTTGGTTTGGAAGGGATAACAGTCGAGCTGCTATTGGGATATGTGTTCAGCCCTTTGGCGTTTCTCATAGGTGTGCCGTGGGATGAAGCGACTGTTGTAGGTTCTTTTATAGGCCAAAAACTAGTCGTCAACGAATTCGTCGCCTACGGGGATTTCATGCCGTATTTAGCTGAAGACACTTGCCTATATATGTCAGAGAAATCTAAAGCCATAGTAGCATTTGCGCTTTGTGGATTTGCGAATCTGTCTTCAATAGCGATTCTACTTGGCGGTTTAGGAGGCATCGCTCCTTCAAGACGTGCTGAGATAGCAAAATTTGGATTATTAGCAGTAGCGGCAGGGACACTCTCAAATCTCATGTCAGCAACCATTGCCGGCTTATTCCTCTCAATATAGTTCTCAGTGCAATTTTTACCCCAAGAGATAATACGATTGAAACGAGATGGTCACGAACTTTCTCAAGTCCACCTACAAGATTTTGCTGGAGGAATAGCCTCAGGTGAGGTTAGCGAAGCCCAAATAGCCGCTTTCTCCATGGCCGTAATGTTCAAAGATCTATCAGTCCAGGAGAGGATTGATTGGACTTGTGCGGTTAGAGATACTGGTCGGGTCCTCGATTGGGAAGGCTATAATCTTAACGGCCCCATAGTAGATAAACATAGTACTGGCGGCATAGGTGATGGCGTGTCCTTGATGTTAGGTCCTATGCTTGCAGCATGTGGCGTTTACATTCCTATGATTGCCGGCCGGGGCCTTGCCCACACTGGCGGAACTATAGATAAGTTGGAGTCTATCCCTGGTTATGATACAGGAATCTCTTCTGATAAATTCCAAACCATAGTTAAAGACGTTGGCATATCTATTGTTATGCAGTCTAGCGATCTCGCTCCTGCAGACAGTCGCATGTACTCTGTGAGAGACGTTACAGCTACAGTCGATAATATAGGCCTGATAACGGCATCAATTCTATCTAAAAAACTAGCGGCAGGCCTAGAAAGCCTAGTCCTTGACGTTAAAACCGGAAATGGTGCAGTAATACAAGACCTTTCTTTATCTAAAGCTCTAGCTCGTGCCATGGTTGATGTTTCAAGCGGAGCCGGCATTAACACTACGGCTATCATTACGGATATGTCAGAGCCATTATCGTTTAATGCTGGCAACGCTCTGGAAATCTCCGAAGCGATAGCGTACCTAAAGGGCACTACTCACCATCCTAGGCTACACGAAGTGGTACTCACCTTAGGATCCCACGCCCTTATAAACTCAGGTGTTTCTAGTTCTCTCAATGATGCACGATCCCTATTAGTAGCAACTATTCAATCTGGTACAGCCCTAGAGGTGTTCGCTAAGATGACCCACGCCATGGGCGGCCCACTCGATTTAATTGAGAACCCTAGTGTTCATCTATCCTCAGCTAATACTATCAAGCCAGTTTATTCCACAAGAAATGGTTTTGTATCATCCATGGATGTGCGTAATATCGGCACGACCGTAGTGGTCTTAGGTGGTGGCAGGACAACCCCTGGGGCACTCATAGACCCTTCGGTAGGCCTTTCTGACATAGCTCAGGTAGGCCATGAGGTTTCTTCAAGCAATGAAGGAAGACCGCTTTGTTTCGTTCATGCTTCAGATGAGAATTCTTGGAGTGCGGCAGCTGAAAGAGTATTAAAGTCTATTACAATTGTCGATTCACCTATTGAGCCTACAAAGTTGATTCACGACATAATTAAATAACATGGTTAAAGTTAAAATATTTGAGACTCCGAAGGACTCCGATAGGCCTGCAGTTGATTCCCCTCAGACTGACGCTAAAGCTTTTCACAACATCATTAACTCGAGAAGATCAGTGAGATTTTTCTCATCTGACGACATCCCACAGGATGTTATCGATCAATGTTTAGATGCAGCTTTACTGGCCCCTAACTCCTCGAATCTTCAAACTTGGGAGATTCATCACGTAGTGGATTCAGAAAAGAAGAAAACACTTGTGGAGTTTTGCCTCAGCCAACCCGCTGCTTCTACAGCGAAAGAGCTATTTGTTTTTGTTTCTAGGCCAGATATGTGGAAGCGTAATAATCAGTGGATGATAGATGAATTTGATAGGAGGGGGAATATGCCAGAGAAAGCATATCAGTACTTTAGGAACATCACGAAAATGGTATACACAACTGGAGTCTTCGGGATTGCAGCTCCTTTTAAGTGGTTGTTTTTTAATATCCGCGGAATCTTCCAGCCGACACCTCGTGAGCCTATCGGGAGATGGGGGATGAAGATCTGGGGTCATAAAAGCACTTCACTAGCGTGCGCACACTTTATGCTAGCTATGCGTGCTCATGGTTTCGATACTTGTCCCATGGAAGGTTTCGATTCAAGGAGAGTTAAGAGGTTGTTAGGACTTCCTAGACGAGCCCAAATTACAATGGTTATCTCTGCTGGAAAACGGGCTAAGGGAGGGATTTATGGAGATAGGTTCAGGTTCGATCAGGAGAAAGTCGTCATAAGACATTAACTTTTGTCGTTTTTCTTTAGGTTAGCTAGAAAGTCTAGCCCTACCTCTAATCCCAGTCTATAGTCATCATCAACGTCGTCTACATTTAGGTAGTATCCGTCAGCTTTTAGTAAAGTAGGTGGTGCTAAGACATGCCAGTCAATACCTTTTGGTTTTTCTCCATTTAGAAAATCTACACATTCATTGTACATTTTGTAGCTGTTGTGAAACAGATTCGAAATAGCATCGTTATCATAATTCCAATATTCTGCCATAAGAGATAAATAACTCTTGTCAATTTTAATATCAGCAGGCCTTGTTCTGATTACTAGAAGTTGTTTAGCGCCTTCTTTTATAGCTTCGTGTACAGGTATTGGATCTGCATATCCACCATCAAACATCCACGTGTCATCAATCTTTGTCTTACCTCTTGTAATAAGAGGTAGCGTACCTGATGCTAACATGTAATTAAGCCATTTTCCCTTTTTAGGTTTTAAATAATGAGCTTTACCGGTTTTTAAATCGGATGTTACAATTATTACATTTTTACCCTTGCTATTCCTTTCTGCAGCTTCTTCGTCAAAAGGGAATGTGTTCTTAACGTATTCTTTAAGGAATTCTAAATTCATTAACCCCTGAGTCGTGAATGAGTTAGTGTAACTAAGAAAGTTAGGGTTTTCAACTACAGCTCTTGAGACCTTGATAAAGTGCTTCCTTTGCTTGGCAATGAAATACGACATGACCATGGATCCACTTGAGACTCCATAGTAATTTTCAAACTCTGGGAAGTCCGCATCCAACAGTACGTCTAACACGCCAGCCGTGAAAGAACACTTAAGGCTTCCACCTTCGAGTATTAATGTGTCATATTTATCTAGCAAGGAAATAGGTTTTATTTAGTTTATTTGAGTTCAATCAAGTTCAATGTATTGTATTTGTAAAAAGAATAATTAAACTTATCATTCCTTAATAGACGGGACCACCTTAACCATATTGATTTCAGGCTGATTTGGTTTGAGGTTATATAAGCGCCTATATAAACCAGTGTAATTTGTCTGAGATGTAAGTAAATCGAGCGATATTAAGCTCGATTTTTTACGTTTAGGACTTCCGATTTTCTGTATTAATGTGTGATACCATATTAGTAACGTTCTCTCTTCATGTTCAGGAAATCTGTCCTGACTAATGGAATCAACAAGTACACTAGCTTCGAGCTCTCTTCCGGTAATGTAGTAACACCATGCGAGTCGTAAATCAAGCACATTGTCTAGTAAAAACCTTCGAGTGGAAAAATCTTGCCTTGTTCTATATCCGATAATTCCATCAATAACTTCATTGCAAAACTCACTGCTATTAGCTAGAATGGCCCACTCAACGAACTTGTTGATAAATGGACAGGTTGCCGTAGACCATCTAGGCCAAATTTTAAGTTCATTATTTATTCCTTCATAAATAATCGTGCGGAAATGATCACTTTGATTAGTCTCTGTATAGATGCCCTCTGATATAGCAAGAAGATTTAGGCCTAAGATTCTAGCTTGTGGCATTGGGTGAATAGAGGTAGACAATTCTAGAACCGTTGGTATTCTTTTATGTGTTTCGGCTGTTTCTTTTCCTTGGTATAGTTCTGAAAGCAAGATTAAACCCATTGCAAACATTCTGTCTTCTGGCTTATTTGCGGTAGAAAGAAAGTCGGTCATCAAGTCAAGACCAAATTTGCTTAAATAGTCCAAAGGAGGGTAAGACTCAACAAGCTTTCTAGCTAGGGGATGTCGATTTGTTTTCATCCAAAGCCACTCGGGCATTGCTTGCAGTCTGAATAATTGAGTTGCAGATTCCTTTGTTGATTTTAACTGTGCTGCTGAAAGGCGAAAAGAAGGGTTTCTAATTAGTGTCTCGATCATCGCATCAAGCGTTGCAATTGTTTCTGCAATACTCCCCGAATCAGATTTGGAGTTATTTTGTATAATAACGTCACTTCCCTTAGATTGTTCCTTTAATTCCTCCCAGTTTTTATAACTCTTAAACCCTATAAATCTCGAAAGAGAATTAAGAGTGCTGAGAGAGTATTCACTTTTCTTCTGGATTAACCCGAAAAACCTCCTTAGAGTGCTAACACTTAAGCTGAATCGCCTATCAAAACGTTCAATCTCCATGGACAGCACTTCACAGTCTCTAGTGCAAGTGATATCAAAGCCTAGTTTATGCTCTACACCTTCTCTGAGTTGCGTAATTGTTTTTTTACTAGGGGGATTCTTCATTAAAATGTTATTTTTGATATCAAACCCTTACCAGCAAGCCATAATGTGCTTCCGTCTGGGGTGAAACGACCTGTGTAAAATCCCTGGTCTGTAACCATATTCCAAGACACTCCTGAATCAATCGAAAGACTTACTCCTTCTGAGCCTATTGCAAAGCAATGTGTAGGATGTCCTGGTTGCCAAACTATACTAGACCTAAATCCTGGCCCTTCTCCTTCTGAACACAACATCCAGCTTTTCCCTCCATCAGAGGTGTGTGCAATGTTCCCCGTATTTACCTCCTTGTTTTCCCAATCACCACCTATGATTAACCCTTCATTTTCGGACCTAAATGCAATGGCAAAAGCGCCTGTCATGGTGCCGCCTTGTATTAAAGGAGTGTCGTAAACTTCCCACTTTAATCCCCGATACTCTGAATGGAACACACGAGACGATTTCCCGCCTGTTGCGATCCAAATTTGATCCTCATAGACAGCAATATTTCCATTACTAGCAGCAAAAGCCGCTTCACCCTCATTCATCTCGGGAATCATATTACAAGGAACCCTTTTCCAGTTCTCGCCATCATCATGAGAAATCAAAATCGTGAGGCACCCGTCAGTCGGGTCCCCCATTGCAACCCCAAAACCACTATTGCTAAATGCCATTGCATCTAAAAACATAGATGTGTTGTCATCCCTGAATTTCACTTCAAATTCGCTTCGATTATTAATGTTTGATTTCAGTATCAGCCCTGGAGATTCTATACTAGCAATGAAAAGGGAGCCATTATGTGCTGAACACGCCCTGAAAGAAGGAGTCACACCATCTATCACCACTATTGTTGTATCCCAACTCTCACCACCATTTGTAGTAACACCTACAAAGCCACCTGAACCTGAGAAAAGGATAGTGTCTGTGTCGACAACATGAATTGCCCTAATATTTGATTTAAAAGTGAGTGACACTTCAATATCCTGACTATTAATACTATCGCAGTACGATGTGAGGGAAATGAGTGTAAGTAATGTTGTCGCAAGAGTCACAGTGAAAAGATAGTGTAGGTTTGGGTTATATTTGAACTAAAATGAACTTATGCGTAAAATATTATATCTGTTCGTGTTTTCACTCTTTATAAGCTGTGATTCAAAAAACAATTCTGTGAAAAACTTCAACTCAATTTCTTATCCAAAAACACGCATTGTCGAGCAGATTGATACACTATGGGGTGTTTCTGTTAAGGATGAGTTTAGGTGGCTAGAGGATGATAGAGATCCTGAAGTTGAGAAGTGGGTTGAAGACCAAAACCTAACAACCCGAGCCTATCTTGATGCTATTCCTATCAGAGAAGAGCTGAAATCGCGATACACTGAGCTGTTCAATTATGAAAAAGTAGGGATCCCTAGAAAAATTGGCTCCCGTTACTTCGTGTCGCGAAATGACGGTTTGCAAAACCAAAGCGTTGTGTATGTACGCGAGTCGCTGCACGGCGATGAAGAGGTCTTTCTCGACCCTAATAAATTGAGCGAGGATGGTACGGTTACAGCTCATTTAGGAAGCTCTTCTAATGATGGAGCGTTTATTTCTGTTATTAGAAGTGAAGCGGGTTCGGACTGGCAGCAGATCAGAATTGTCAGTTCATCAACGGGAGTTGAACTTGACGACAGGATAGATTGGGTGAAATTCAGCGGAGCTAGTTGGTTAGGTGATGGCTTTTTCTATAGTAGATACCCAGAGCCAGAGGGAAGCGAGTTCAGCACGGAAAACATATTCCATAGTGTTTATTATCATGCACTCGGTACTGACCAGTCAGAAGACGCCCTCATATTTAGAGACGACAAGGAACCAAATAGATATCACTTCGTTTCAGCCACAAAGGATAAAAAATATCTAATCCTCAATACTTCAACCGGAACAGATGGAAACTCATTACATATAAAGAAGGCTAATGACACGAATGCGGATTGGAGCGTGTTAGTGGATAGCTTCGACACTCGTTCAGGAGTGGTGGATCACATTAATGGGCGTATTTACATGATTACTGACATTGACGCCCCACGTTATAGATTAGTAGCAGCAGACACTAATAATGATATGTCAGATAGGGCAATGTGGTCTGATGTATTGCCAGAAGCAGACGATTTACTCGAGTCAGTTTCAACAGCAGGGGGACAATTATTCGCTACGTATTTAAAAAACGCATGCAACAGTGTGGTTAGATTCAATTCCGATGGATCTAACCCTCGCGAAGTATTAATACCCTCGAATGTAGGTACAGTAGGAGGGTTTGGAGGTAAACACGACGCTACAGAAGTCTTCTACGGCTTTACATCCTTCACGACACCTACCTCTATATACCGCCTAGACTTAATTGACAACTCGACCGAATTGTTTAGCTCACCTAAGGTGGACTTTTCGCCAGAGGATTATGATACGAAGCAGGTTTGGTATTCGTCAAAAGATGGAACGCAAATCCCAATGTTTATCGTCCATAAAAAAGGAATTGTATTAAACAGAGCGAACCCCACCTTACTATATGCATACGGAGGATTTAATATCAGTTTAACACCTAGCTTTAATTCTTCCAACATCGTTTTTCTGGAACGAGGTGGAGTATACGCAATGCCTAACCTTAGAGGTGGAGGTGAGTTCGGTGAGGATTGGCATGAGGCAGGAATGTTACTCAACAAACAAAATGTCTTCGATGATTTCATATCCGCAGCGGAGTATCTAATTTCTGAAGGTTACACTTCTTCATCTTGTCTCGCAATTGAGGGGAGGTCTAACGGCGGTTTATTGATAGGAGCTGTTATGGCCCAAAGACCCTCATTAGCTCGGGTTGCATTCCCAGGTGTGGGAGTAATGGACATGTTGCGATATCACAAATTCACAATCGGATGGGGATGGATTCCTGAGTACGGTTGTGCAGATAGCTCCAAAGTGCAATTTGATCACCTGTATAGAATTTCCCCAGTACATAATCTAGTTGATGGAACTGAATACCCCAGTACTATGGTTACGACATCTGATCACGACGACAGAGTGGTACCGGCACATTCATTCAAATTTGCAGCCAGGCTACAAGCAGCTCATTCTGGCGACTCACCTGTACTCATAAGAATCGAAACTAATGCTGGACACGGTGCGGGAAAACCGACGTCAATGATCATTGACGAACAAGCTGATAAGTGGGCATTTTTGTTCAATGAAATCTTAGGCGAATAAGAAGCGCCTATTGACTTGCATCAATAATCCCCCTTAGCCTCAAGCACTCTGCTTGAGTCCAGTTTCTTGTGTCCTCCCTAAGTTTTTCTGCATTGTTGTTTGACAATGAGGGCCCAAAACTCACGTGCACATTAATATCCCTGGCTCCGAAATGTCTAAGTGCATGAGGGATAAACATCTCTTTCCCCACCCATGCAATGTCGGGGTTTTCGTACTCAATAGCTGCTGGAACAATTGGGAACCCATTCTCAGCACAAGTGTAAAATATGCCTTTATGATATGGTAACAAATCTGGTCCTTTATGTGTCGTGCCTTCGGGGAAGATTGCCACGCCATAACCGTTAGACAATCTATCCTTAACAGCTTCTCTTGTCGCTCTTCTGCTTTCTTTCTTGTCTCTTTTAACCCAAATAGTACCTATAACACTAGCTCCCCAGCCTACAATGGGCCATGACTTAGTCTCGTGCCTAGCGACAAAGACCACCGGAAAGGATACGGGAATAACGACTGAATCGACGTAAGACCTGTGATTACCCATAATAACATGTGGTTCTTTCGGCCCCTTACCATGCCAGGTTATCCGGATTCCAGCAAGCATATGAACTCCTCTGAGATATAAATTGAAAAAAGAGGGAGCTAATTTTCTCTGTGTTTTGTCCTTTTTACCTACAAGATAAGCGGTGATAAGGATTAAAAACATAATAAATGAAACAATTAATGTCCATGTTGAGAGGAGAATAAATCGTATAAAAGCTCTTATGAATTTCAAATGTCTATTTTTAAAGAGTGCCCGAAGTTAAGACATGTTGAGCTTGGAAGTGACTCGCTTAAATTTCCTAGGAAGCTTTGTCGAAAAACTAATTATTTCACCTGTCTTAGGGTGGGGAAAAGTGAGCTTAGTGCATGCCAGAAAAAGACCTTGCCCTGAAAATCTAGCTCCAGAATGATATATTTCATCACCAACTACTGGATGGCCTACCATAGCTAAATGCCTTCTTATCTGATGTGTCCTACCTGTTTTTAGGTCAATATTTATGTATGTTGCCTCTTGATGCAGGGGCCATTTAATCACTCCTAATTTGTGTATTAAGGTTCTTGAATGTTTTCCCTCAATCAAAAGTTTAATGTCACCACTTTCTAAGACTATATTTCCTTGCACCAACGCCTTGTATTCTTTCCTTACTTTACCAGAATTAAAGGCAGAGTTAAGTGTCTTAGATGCGCTTATTGTTTTAGATATTATAACCAAACCATGCGTTGCTTTGTCAAGTCTGTGCGCTGTTTTAGGTGAGTTATGTGCGCAAGGTAAAGTGCTAGTGCTTAGATAGTAAAATGCTGATTTCTCAAGAGTATGTTTATAAGACCCGCTTGTGATTACACCCCCTGGCTTAACAACCACGGCTATGCATTCGTCTTCATAAACAACACTGATACTTGACGACTCTACACGATGTTCTGTAGTCTGTAGTTTACCACTACAGGTGTTATTAATGACTAGCTTTATTTTATCTCCAATCGATACCCAAGTGCTAGTATTTGATGCATGATTATTAACAAAAACAAGTCCGTTTTGAATAGCCTTTTTTACAGATTTTCTAGAAGGCAATTCTTCAAATTGTCCAATAGCTGCTTCTTGCAATCTTTTCCTTCCAGAATCATGAATATCATGATGCCAAACTTTTATTTTTTTAACTATGCTTTTCATATTTGTCACTTAAGTATCTTCACATAACTTTGCGAAATAAATAAAAAGTAATCGTCTTTATTCAATAAATGAAGTTATTTATCGCTAAACTCAACAGAGAAGCCAACGAAGAGAACCTAACTGAACAGTTTAGTCAGTTTGGAGGTGTTGTTTCTGTTAAAGTTGTCACGGATCGTGATACAGGTCAATCAAAATGTTTTGGTTTTATAGAAATGGATTCTGCTGAATCTGGAACTAATGCAATTAACGAACAAAACGGGGAAGAATTTCTCGGTTTCAGTATGGTTGTTAAGGAGGCCGAAGACAAGCCTAGAGCTCCCAGACCCCCTCATTCAGGTGGCGGTAGAGGTGATAGTTCAAATAGAGGCAGTCGTGAAGAGAGGGGAGGAGGTGAAAGGAAACCTGGCTCTTCTAATGATTCATCTTCTGGTAAAACCTTTACAAAAAGTCCACCATCCTCTTCTAAATCCAACAAGAAAAACCCCTCAAAAAGAGGAAAAGGTTCGTCAGATAAATTTGCCGATGGTCCTAAAAAAACAACTTTTGAAAAAAGACCTAAATCAAATCGCAATCAATGGCTTGATGATTTAGACGATTTCTAAAGGTTTTTGCAAAATAATCCTTATGGGAACAATTGGTTTTATTAATCAATTGTTCCCATTTTTTTTGTCTTAAAGATGTCACATTTAAACCCTGTTTATAGCAGCCTTCTAAACGATTAAATCATTGGTAATAAGCGTTATGTATACCAGGTTCAAATTTGCTCAACGAAAGTTAATCGACGAAAAAGCTCATTTGGTCGTTATTATAGCTCTTTTTGTAGCGCCTAAAAGGGTTCTTGTCCTTATATTAGCGATTACATCAATAATACACAAATGAGTCGCATCATTTTATTTCTAATCCTGTCGGCATTCACATCTCAGATGTTCAGCCAAACAGATATACCAGGTTGTACAATTACCGTAGCTTGTAACTATAACCCCTCAGCAACTGTCAACGATGGCAGCTGTGATTTCGTCTCATGTTACCAGATGGGTTGTACAGATCCTGTAGCCTGTAACTACGATATCACTGCAGCAATTAACGATGGCTCTTGTGAGTACCTATCGTGTCTCGTATCTGGTTGTATGCTTGAATTAGCTTGTAACTACAATTCAGATGCTGAAACATCTGATGGTACTTGTGAATTTCTTTCATGTGCTGGGTGTATGGATGTCAATGCCCCTAACTATGATTCCACAGCTACAATTGATGATGGCTCTTGTGAATCAATTCTTGGATGTATTTCGTCGGATGCATGTAACTATAATCCTCTTGCAACTGAGGATGATGGTACATGTGATTACACTTCTTGTTTAGTTCTAGGTTGTACTGATGTAACAGCTTGTGACTACGATGCAGATGCGGATGTGAGTGATGGTTCTTGTTCTTATGCAGCAACTGGATATAACTGTGCAGGAGTATGTCTTGTTGATACAGATGGCGATGGTGTTTGTGATCAATTCGAGATTAATGGGTGTGATGATACAAGTGCTACTAACTACTCAGCTGATGTTACTGAGAACGATGGCTCTTGTGTTTATCCAGTACCTGGGTGTACAGATTTCGAGGCTTGTAACTTCGATCCGTTGGCTGATTTGAATGACGGCTCTTGTGAATTTACGTCCTGTGCTGGCTGTACATCTCCCGAGGCTTGTAACTATGATTCCACAGCAGTTTATTCAGACGACTCTTGTACTTATCCAGAATTCGCATATGATTGTGATGGCAACTGTATTACAGATACTGATGGCGATGGCGTTTGTGACGCTCTAGAGATAGTGGGTTGTGTAGATGCTACAGCTTGTAACTTCTCTTCCGACGCTACTGATCCCGGTTCTTGCTCATTCCCTCTAACTAATTACGATTGTGAAGGAAATAATCTTCAACCAATTTTTACTGTTGCACCAGATGATGTAACAGTTCAAGGATGGGAGGTTGATGATATTGATGATGTAGTTCTTTCAGCTGTCGTTTCTCCTTTTGCTGCAGCTTATGAGAGCCAATATCAAAGTAATAACTGCTATGATGTTGGTACTGCTCCAAGTATAGTGATTGCTGGTGAGATTAGAATCGATGGTAACTGCATACATGACTACACGCTCTTCCGTTCTTGGACAGCAATTGATTGTGCAGGATACTCTTCCACTTTTTACCAAGTTGTAACAGTCGTAGATACTGTTGCTCCCGTTCTATTCACTCCATTGGCTATGTCAATATCTTGTGATTTAGTTGAAGGAGCTGAATTCGGAGAGGCTTCTGGAACTGATGATTGCGGTGTCGTAACCATTACGGTCGATGAAGTTATAATTCCTGGTTCTTGTTTAGGTTCATACGAAATAGTTAGAACATTTACTGGGACAGACCCTTGTGACAACACCACTACAGGAACACAAATCATCACCGTAACAGATGATGAGGCTCCTGTAATTATTGCACCAGACAACTTCACGGTTGAGTGCTCGGATCAAATCCCATTCGCACCTGCAACAGCTACAGATAACTGTGGTACTTACACAATTTCTTCAAACGCAAACACTATGCCTGGTTCCTCACAAGGGAACTATACAATTGTTAGAACCTTTTTAGCTTTTGATGATTGTGGTAATTCTAATACTGCAAATCAAACCATCACCGTGGTTGACACTACTGCACCAGTCTTATCAGTTCCATCTGATTACACGGCTGAGTGTTCTGATGTTATCGTTTATGCTGAGGCAACTTCAAATGATGCTTGTGGCGTTTCTTCGGTAGTTGTTATTGATGCAATTTTTCCTGGCAACGCTGCTGGCAACTACTCCATTATAAGAACTTTCACAGCTACAGATGATGCTGGTAATTCTTCTACTGGAACCCAAACCATTACCGTT
The DNA here is from genome assembly GCA_963934745.1 of uncultured Flavobacteriales bacterium. Lineage (GTDB taxonomy): Bacteria > Bacteroidota > Bacteroidia > Flavobacteriales_D > Sanyastnellaceae > UBA974. The sequence goes on from CAWVZZ010000038.1 coordinate 13,012, forward strand.
GAAGACACAACGGCCCCTGTCATTGAAGCGCCAGAAAACTTCACAGTTGAGTGTGATGATTTATTAGGGTTAGATGATCCTCTTGCCACAGACAATTGTGGAGAGGTTACCATCACTAGTTCAGTTGTTACAATTCTCGGTAACGCTTCCGGAAACTATACCCTTGTCAGAACATTCATTGCTACTGATGATGCAGGTAACGTTAGTTACGAGGCTATACAGACAATAAATGTTGTTGATACAACCTCACCTGAGCTTACAATTCCAGCGGGTTATACAGTTGAATGTTCAGCCGAGTTCGTTCTAGCTGAAGCTACAGCTACAGACAACTGTGGCGATGTTATTATTTCAACATACCAGCAGACCATTGCTGGTAGCTCAGCGGGCACGTATACTATATACTGCGAGTTCACAGCAACTGATGATGCCGGTAACTATAGTGTAGGTGTTCAGATAATCGACG
>CAWVZZ010000039.1:0-13390 GCA_963934745.1 uncultured Flavobacteriales bacterium
AGCTTCAGTGCATAAATTAAAAGTGGAACCGTAACTCAGAATGGTGATGTCTGATCCTTTGCGAGTAATCTCTGGTATACCTAGCGGAATATTAAATTCACCCACATTTGACGGCATTTTCTCCTTTTTTCGATATCCGTTCAAGCACTCAATTACAAGAGCTGGCTCTTCGGATTGTAATAGGGTGTTGTACATCCCGGCGGCTTGCGTCATGTTTCTAGGTACGCATACATGCATGCCTCTAAGACTGTGGATGATAGCTCCCATTGGGGATCCGCTATGCCAAATCCCTTCCAGCCTGTGACCACGGGTGCGGACTATGAGTGGTGACTTTTGGCCTCCAGCAGTGCGATAGCGCAATGAGGCTAGATCATCTCTAAGAATTTGCAAAGCGTAATACAGATAATCTAAGTACTGGATTTCAGCTATGGGCCTTAGGCCTCGCAAAGCCATTCCAATTCCAGAACCTATAATCGTGCACTCTCTAATACCGGTATCACTAACTCTCGTCACGCCGAATTTATCCTGCATCCCCTCCATAACCTGATTCACACCACCTATACCTCCCACATCCTCACCGAAAGTGATAACCTGAGGGTATTTATTGAAGATGTATTCGAAATTTGCTTGAAGGATGAGCCTACCATCAACTTGCTTCGAGTCTTCACTGAAAGAAACAGGCACTTCAGGCACTATCAGAGCGCTGTCAGAACCCTCCGACAGAAGATGAGAGTTGTATCTGTTTTTATTTTTAGATAATGAACTGTCTAACCACTGCTGCAGAGCTACTACCGCCGCTGTTTTATCAGCTCTTGCATTCATCAGTGTTTGCCTAACAGCTGTCATCACCTCTGCCCTGCCTGGGTCCATAGCTTTCTCTAGCTTAACCGCATTAGGTGAGGTTTCTCCCTCGATACTTTTAATAAGTGCTGCTGCAGTAGACACATCTGAATCTATCCCCTTTCGGAACTCAGCCCAAGCTTTTTTCTGATGGGTGCGAACTTCTTTTTTCGCTTCTTTTCTAATTGCATCGAGTTCGTCCTGAGTAGCTGACCCTTCTAAAACGAGGAGTTTTGTCATTTGGGCGATACAGTCGTACTCAGCTGCCCACGCCATCCTTTCTTTAGACTTATACCTTTCGTGAGACCCTGATGTCGAGTGACCTTGAGGCTGGGTTACTTCTTCCACATGTACGAGTACTGGCACATGTTGCTCTCTACACACCTTCTCCGCTTCTTCATAAGTAGCTACTAAAGCTGGGTAATCCCATCCCTTAACCCTATAAATGACTAGTCCGTTAGTTGATTCTGTTTTCTGAAATCCTCTTAATGCTTCTGAAATACTTGATTTTACTGTTTGGAACTTTTTAGGTACGGAGATTCCGTATCCGTCATCCCAAACCGACATTAACATCGGCACCTCTAATACGCAGGCGGCATTCAATGTCTCCCAGAACATCCCTTCCGAAGTACTAGCGTCACCTATAGTACCGATAGCTATTTCATTACCGCCGTTGGTAAATTTATTTGAAATATCAGCTAGATCTGGCAGGGCTTTATAAACCTTACTCGCTTGAGCAAGCCCCAGAAGCCTGGGCATCTGTGATGCGGTGGGGCTAACGTCGGCTGAACTATTAACGTTCTGCATAGAATTGAGCCAATCCCCGTCCTCATCTAATATTCTCGACGCAAAGTGACCTCCCATTTGGCGGCCTCCCGAAGATGGCTCGTGAGCGATATCCGTATGTGCATACAGTGCTGCGAAGTACTGCTGTACATTCAGCAGATCTAATGCCATCATGAAGGTTTGGTCTCTATAATACCCACTCCTCCAATCTCCAGGACGAACAACTTTAGATAACGCAAGTTGACACAACTCTTTACCATCTCCGAAAATTCCAAACTTAGCTTTACCCGTCAGCACTTCCTTTCTGCCCAACAGAGAAACCTCCCTGCTTATGCAAGCCATGCGGTAGTCCGCTATCAATATCTTCCTGAAATCTGCTTCTGACACGGCGCGAAGATACGAATTTAAACGATCAATTTTTTTACCTAAATAACCCTCAATGCGTATCCGCAAAGGCGGCTGCTATTTCTGCCCCTACAATAGCGTTATTTTTCACTAGTGCAACATTAGCGGCTAGGCTCTTTCCGCTTGTTGATTTAGCTATCTGTTTAAGAACAAAAGGCGTTATTTCCTTACCCTTGACGCCTTGCTCCGAAGCCATAATGACAGCATCGTCAACGGCTTTGGCAATCATCACAGAGTCAGCCTCAAACTCTTCGGGGATGGGGTTAGCAATTAATATCGAACCTCTTAATCCGAGAGACCATTTAATCTTCATCGCTCTTGCTACTTCTTCGGGACTATCAGCTCTTGCCACTAATTTAATTCCACTAGTTCGCGTGTAAAAAGCGGGCAGCTCATCCGTTCCGTATCCTATAACAGGAACACCTTTCGTCTCTAGCACTTCTATGGTCTTCTCCAAATCCAGAATGGATTTAATTCCAGCACTAACCACTACCACATCACTCACGGCTAACTCCTCTAAATCTGCACTTACATCTAAGGACAGTTCCGCCCCGCGATGAACACCCCCTATTCCACCGGTTACAAATACTTTCACTCCAGCTAAATGTGCTGCAATCAAAGTTCCACTTACAGTAGTAGCTCCAATAGAATTAGTGGTAAGTGCTAAAGGCATATCTCGCCTGCTTACTTTGAGAACATTGTTTTCAGTAGCAAGCCTCTGCAATAATCCCTCATCTATGCCCATGTGGAGTTTTCCATCAGCAACAGCTACAATTGCTGGAACACATCCTTTATCTCTAATTATTTCGCAAAGCTCCCTAGTAGTTTCCAAATTCTCTGGAAAAGGCATGCCGTGAGAAATAATAGTCGACTCCAGAGCTACAACCGGTTTTCCCTGCTCGAGAGCAAGAGAGACTTCTGGATGTATATGGAGAAATTCTGAAATCAAAACTCTAAAAACTAGTTTACGGGAGGTGGAAGTGGAGCAAATGGACCTTTTGATAATCCGGTGTCTGGATTAGCATCGTCCATAGCTTTCCAGATTTGATCTTTAAGAACAGTCAGATTCTTCTGAGCAACAGAGCTAAAGAAAAGAGGGTTCAAATCTGGGGCCTCTTTTTTAAGTTCTGCTCTCACCTCTTCTTCTAGCTCATCGTCTAATAAATCAGACTTACTAATCGTAAGTATCCTTTGCTTATCCAGAAGCTCGGGATTGAATTTCTCCAACTCACCTAATAAAGTTCTGTATTCACCCACAATATCATCTGCATCAGCTGGTACTAAGAATAATAATACGGGGTTTCTTTCTATATGTCTCAGAAATCTTAAGCCCAAACCCTTTCCCTCTGCAGCTCCTTCAATAATTCCGGGGATATCTGCCATGACGAAAGACCTATCATCTCTATAAGCAACAATTCCTAGATTAGGTGTAAGGGTAGTAAACGGATAATTAGCAATCTCTGGTTTTGCGGCACTCACGACAGATAGCAAAGTAGATTTTCCAGCATTAGGAAAACCTACTAATCCAACATCAGCAAGTAACTTCAACTCTAGAACCTTCCACTCTTCTAAACCATCCTCTCCTGGTTGAGAATACATAGGGCTTTGATGAGTGGAGGACTTAAAGTGGTCGTTACCTTTACCTCCTCTACCTCCCTTAGTGATAATTATTTCTTCTCCTTCTTTTGTAATCTCGTGAAGCAACTCCAATGTTTCAGGGTCTTTAACCAATGTCCCTAGTGGAACTTCAATCACCACATCTTTTCCGTCAGCTCCGTGCCTATGGCTACCGCTACCTCCCCCACCATGGCCCGCAATAACGTGCCTTTTATATTTCAAATGAAGTAGAGTCCACTTATTCGTTGTGCCCCGAGCAATAATATGACCGCCACGACCGCCGTTACCTCCGTCGGGGCCACCTTTTGTAGTCGTTTTATCGCGAAGCATATGAGTTGAGCCCGCACCACCGGCACCTGAGCGGCAGCAAATTTTTACGTAATCGACAAAGTTTTGACTAGCCATTTTAAGATTCTATTGCAAGAACTAATCTCTGTGTGATTTCATCTATAGAACCTAGACCGTTTACAGCTTTAAACTTTCCTGCAGCTTTATAAAACTCAGCAACCGGAGCTGTTTCAGCGTTGTAAACATTAATTCTATTCTGGACCACCTCAGCATTTGCATCATCTGCTCTACCACTTGTGGCAGCTCGAGCAAGCAATCTAGTTTTAAGTTCGTCTTCAGGCACTTCTAGAGATAACATTGCTTCTATGTAATCGCCTCTTTCGCTTAAAAAATCATCTAAAGCCTCAGCCTGAGCTGTAGTTCTAGGGAACCCATCGAAAATAAAACCTGCCGCTTCTGGACATTTCTCTACCTCAGCTTTGAGCATGGAAATAGTAACTTCATCTGGAACAAGTTTACCTTGATCCATATAAGATTGCGCTAATTTTCCAAGCTCAGTTCCACCTTTAATATTAAATCTGAAGACATCACCCGTGCTCAGATGAACTAGTCCATAATGGTTCACTAAAAACTCACTCTGAGTTCCTTTACCTGCGCCCGGAGGGCCAAACAATACGATGTTACGCATATTCTTGATTTAGTACTGCAAATGTAGCCAACCCAAAGCCACGATAATCCCACATATAGCTTTAACTTCGCAACTGCAAAACTGATTAAGCAAAACATTGATGAAGTACGACGTTATAGTTTTAGGTAGCGGGCCTGGAGGGTACGTAACTGCAATAAGGGCATCACAGCTAGGATTAAAAACAGCAGTAATTGAAAAGGAGTCTCTAGGTGGAATTTGCCTTAACTGGGGATGTATTCCAACTAAAGCGCTATTGAAAAGTGCAAATGTTTTCGAATACATCAAGCATGCAGATGATTACGGAATTAATGTAGCTGAACCTAAAGCTGATTTCGGAGGAATAGTCAGTAGAAGCCGTGGAATTGCCGAAGGCATGTCTAAGGGTGTTACATTCCTTTTAAAGAAAAACAAGGTTGACGTTATTATGGGAACAGGCCGAGTTATTCCTGGGAAGAAGATAGAGGTAACTATGAACGAAGGATCAACCCAAGTTCTTGAAGCCAACCACATCATTATCGCTACAGGAGCTAGATCTAGAGTCCTACCGAACTTACCACAAGACGGGAAAAAGATTATCGGATATAGAGACGCTTTGGTCTTAAAGTCTATGCCTAAGAAAATGGTCGTCGTAGGTTCTGGAGCTATCGGAGTTGAGTTCGCCTATTTCTACAACGCTCTGGGAACAGATGTCACTATTGTGGAATACATGGATAGAATAGTTCCAGTTGAAGATAAAGAAATAGGAAAGCAACTAGAGCGTTCGTTTAAGAAGCAAGGCGTAGGGATTAAGACATCATCAGAAGTAACTTCAGTTGATACATCTGGATCAGGCTGTGTAGTTACCTTGAAATCAAAAAAGGGAGAGGAGAAAATCGAATGCGACATCGTACTCAGTGCTGTAGGTGTAGTTGCTAACATCGAAAACATCGGATTAGAAGACGTAGGGATTGTAACGGACAATGGTAAGATCATTGTTGACGACTTCTACGGCACTAACATTCCCGGCTATTATGCTATAGGGGATTGTGTTCCTGGCCAAGCTCTAGCTCACGTTGCTTCAGCTGAAGGGATTATTTGCGTTGAGAAGATCGCTGGTAAAAATCCAGAAGCTCTGAACTATGGCAATATCCCGGGATGTACTTACTGCTCACCTGAAATAGCAAGTGTAGGAATGACAGAAGAGGCTGCTAAGGAAGCTGGTTACGATATCAAAGTAGGTAAATTCCCATTCTCTGCTTCTGGAAAGGCGAGTGCCTCTGGACACAAAGACGGATTTGTAAAACTAATCTTTGACGCTAAATACGGCGAACTTCTAGGAGGACATATGATAGGCGCGAACGTAACCGAGATGGTTGCAGAACTTGTCGCTGTACGTAAACTTGAAACAACTGGACACGAACTTATAAAAACTGTACACCCTCACCCTACGCTTTCCGAAGCTGTAATGGAAGCGGCGGCCGCGGCCTATGATGAGGTGATACATTTATAAAATACTGATATGAAAAAACTTATACTATCCTTTGCTACTGCTCTATTTATTCTATTGAGCACTAATATTCAAGCCCAAACCTACGAGCTCCTCGCAACTTATTCAGCTACAGAATTAGCTAACCTAGCTGCTTCCTTCGGAATACCATCAAGTGTGTACGATGCAGAGTACGGTGTAAATGCGTACGGTGTAACATACGAAATGCCATATATGGGAGAGAATATTGAGGTAAGTGGCGCAATGTTCGTGCCTATTGACTACCCTTCTTCGTGTGATCTACCTGTTCATACTTATATGCACGGTACTGTTTTTAAAAGAAGTGCAGCTCCATCTTTTTTACCAAATGAGACTATACTTGGATACCTAATGGGATCTCCAGGATATGTCGTTCTAATGCCCGATTATGTCGGACTTGGAAGTTCTGAGTTAATGCATCCCTACGTTCATGCACAATCAGAAGCTGATGCAGGAATTTACATGATGGAGGCACTTGAGGTACTGGGGGTTGAGTTGGGCTTTACAACAAGCGAACAAGTATTTATTTCTGGATACTCACAAGGCGGGCATGCAGCAATGGCTATGGCTCAGGAGATCGAAGCTAACTGGTCTGATGAGTACACTATTACAGCTTGTGCTCCTATGAGTGGACCTTATGACATATCAGGGACTCAAACACCTATGATAGGCGCCAGTACTACATATTCAAACCCATCTTACCTCGCTTACAACATTATCGGTTGGAATAGTTTCTACGGAACTCTGTACGAAGACTTAAGTGAAATCTTCCAGGAACCATATGCCAGCATTCTTCCAGCATTGTTTGATGGAGAACACAGTAGCGCGGAAATCACTGCCGCTATGACTCCTGTTATTGCTGATTTAGTGCAGCCCGGGATTATTGACGAAATGCTTAACGATCCTGATCATCCTTTCATGTTAGCGGCCATGGATAACGATGTGTACCAGTGGATACCTGAAACATACATGCAACTTTATTACTGCACAGCTGACGAACAGGTGTTCTATGAAAACGCTTTGATTGCAGCAGAATGGATGACTGAAAACGGTGCGCTACACGTAAATACATCTAATGGTGGCGATCTTGATCACAATGACTGTGCTGGAGCTGCAATCTTTGGCTGTTTACTATGGATGGAACAATATCGTGAAGACTGCATACCAGAATCCGTATCTGACTTAGATAACTATTCAGATTGGGATGTTATACCAAATCCGACAATCGATGGCAATACTACCCTCAGTGGACTTCCAGATAATGTCACTTGGAACCTTAGAGATATTTCTGGACGAATAATAGAATCTGGCAGCGGGTCTAACATCAACTTAGGCCACTGTTCTCCTGGGATTTACTTTATCGAAACAGAAGGGTACGGTACTAAGAGATTCCTATCTAACTAGGGTTATATGCATACACCCTCTCTCTGGGATAATGTAGATGCGACCTTCTTTCTGAAACTTTAGCAATAGCTTCTGTATCTCTCTGGTTGGGCGATTGCAGTTGCCTTTTTCATTAGGTCTATCCATAAATGCAATGTCGAAAGACGCACCATAACTGTGTGTCGAAATCCCACGAGTAGCATTTCTGTTTTTTCTAGTCAACGCTGTTTGCTGCTCTTTAGTTCTGGTTAAAGACGTAACCCTAAACACTGTACCTTCAGAATCAGTTCCATCTAAAGCATCAGCATAGGCGTTACCCATTTCCACTAAGAGGGCAAGAACCTCTGGCAGAAGAAGTGGTTGACTATGTCTGAGTCTATTGACTCTATATCCTCGACCATCAATTACTTCGACAAGTTTATTACTTCTTATTCCTAATGCTATATCATCATTATGACGAATGAAAAAACTATTCGGCAACGCACGGGCTGCTATCTGATGACTGGTATAAGGGTTTCGAGGAACTCTGACTGTTTGCTTACAGCAGCTACATGGTTCAAGTGAGCCTAATGGAACATCTGCAAGACCTACAGGTTCTATTGGTTCTACAATATCCGTTTTAAGCGTTTTACTTTTTACGGGTATTTCATGTGGTAAAACTCTTACTAGAGGCTCGGGAAATGATAACCGTTTATTAGACTGAGTAACTGGGTCGGGAATAGACACAAGTGCTGCAACACCACTTGAACAACCTATTATTACAAATAACACTATCGATAACTTACCCCACTTAAACGAAGAATGCTGTTCACTTATCATGAATACAAATTTCTTATGTAGAACACACTTATATGAGAACACTTTTATTAATTGCTCACTAAGTCATGTTGATACACTCCTTTCATTTGGTTCTAGTGTAACTTAGATGAATAATACCTTGAACCATGAGCTTTTATTTCTGGCGACTCCTTAGTGCTCTAAACTCTGTTTTACTCCCTAAGATTTATCGCAAACCCGACCTAATGAGGCTTACTTCGTTTGATAAAGCTGTAGTGGGATGGAAAATGGTGGTTACCTACAAGTATTTAGATTCCGCGAAATCACAAGGCCACAACGTGGTCTAAACGAACTTCTGAGAAAAGATCGTCAAAAGAGACAAAGCGCCCTCGTATCGAAGCGGTTTCTCCTATTTGTGGTCGAGGTCTAATTTCCTCCTCTAACACACATACAATTCCAGGACTGAGTATGATTTCAATATTTGAACAAGACATCACAACGCCTTGGATTTGGTACACATTCTCACCTAGCACACCTCGCTCAGAGTCATTCAATGCTACGATAAACTGCATGAATTCCTCTCCACTGAATTCCCCCACAATCTCGACTTCTGTGAAGTCAGTGTGCTCCTTGTTTAACATCTCGTATCCCAAAAACAAAAACCCCGAGGCTATAACAGCTAAAAGGACTTTCAATCTGCGTCTTCTTTTCATACTTACAAAGTAAAGATTAATTGTGTATTTTTATAGCATGAAACGAAACTTTACATTATTCCTTCTTACAATTTCTGCGGGTGCGTTCGCGCTTCTATCACATTCTAATGGTGTTGCGGAAGAACAAAGCAAAGACAGAACAGGCGCCCCTGGCTCCACTCAGCCATGTACTCACTGCCACTCCCCTACATCTAGCTTTAGCGCATCTAGTATTATTGCTGTCTTGGATATCGATGGAAATGAAATATCTGAATACATACCGGGTATAGAATATGATGTAGAATTTAAGGTGTCGGCTACGGGAGCGTCAGCATATGGATTCCAGGCTACTTCTATTTTAGCAAATGGATCTAATGCTGGTGAATTTTCAAATCCAGGAACTAACGTTCAGTTAGAAGCTGTTGGATCAAGACATATAGTAGAACATAGCAATCAGCACGTAAGTGGAGTTTTCACATCTACATGGACAGCTCCAGATACTGGTAGCGGGGCTGTGGGGTTTTACATGGCTGGTCTTGCAGTAAATTTAGGATCAGGGAATAACGGTGACAGCCATCATGCTACTGCCATGTCCTTAACAGAAGGCGTTAATACTGGCATCACACCGGAGGCTTGTAACGAGTTAACTCAACCTTTAGTGACTACTAACGGTATAGTTTGGACTACACCCACATCGGGAGCATTTCATGTATTCGACTTATCTGGAAAATTAAACTACTCAGCTCAACTCAACTCAGGTGAAGACCTTAACATTCCTGCTGGAGCAATCTCTAGCGGGCTACATATCTTAAGATTTACCCCGAGTGAAATAAACACGTTTACTCCTAAATCGTGGAAAGTCGTTATCCCTAGATAAGAATTAAGTCATGGGTGAGGAAAAGAATGTCTACACTCTACACCAGTTAAATAGGAGCATTAAAAACGCTCTTGAAACTAAAACTGGGGAGAGAGGGTTCTGGGTTAGGGCGGAGATTGCTAAGGTTACTTTCGCTAAGTCTGGACATGTTTATTTCGACTTCGTTGAAGAATCTAACGGGGTAAAGAGAGCGGCTATTCGAGGTTCTATTTGGAAGACAGCGCTCCCTAAAATAAAAGCTGATCTAGGGAGTTCGTACGACTCCGTTATTCAGAATGGTTCAGAGATAGTTTTTCGTTGCAAGGTTACGTTTCATGAAGTTCATGGATTAAGTGTTCTAATCAGTGAGATCGATATCTCGTTCATGCTAGGAGAACTTGAGAAGAGGAAAGCAGAGACTATTGACACTGTTAAAAGTCAGGGTATACATCTACTCAATAAAAAACGAGAGCTTCCACTAGTAATACACAAGATTGCACTTATAGGCTCGCCAGGCACTTCGGGGTTCAGGGACTTTGCTCATCATGTACTTCATAACGAGTTACGTTTTAGATATGAGATAGATGTGATTGCGACTCCCGTACAAGGAGCTGGTGCGGCTGTGAAGTTGCGGGAAGCCCTTAGCCGTGCAGCCGAGGGTGAACCAGACGTGATAGTCTTAGTGAGGGGTGGCGGATCACCATTAGATTTAGACTGTTTTAACGATTTGGAACTTGCCGTGGAAATAGGAAATATGCCCTACCCAGTATTAACAGGAATAGGCCACGAGACTGACTTTACAGTGGCTGACCTGGTGTCACATGAATACTTCAAGACACCCACTGATGTAGGTGATTACATAGTAGATAGGACTAACTTATTCGCCTCAAAATTAATTGAAATCGCTACTGTATTGGGGAGTAGATCAAGGTTTATTCTGAACCGGGAGTTATCTTTATTAAGTAATTCAAGGATTTTAATCTCAGAACTTCCCCTTGTGTTATTAGCTGAAAAACTCAACGAATTTACTAGAATCAAAGAGGACATAAACAGGGAGACTTTAAGAATAATAGATAAGAGAAAAGAACGGTTGTCTAATTTATCTAATACTATCAGCTTATTGAATCCGGTGAAAACTTTGGCCAGAGGCTATAGCATAGTAAGAAATAACGGCAAGGCGATTTCTAGCATATCACAACTTACACTGAAGGAAGAAATAGAAATTCAGATGAATGATGGATTTATTTCAGCGGAGGTCTTAAAAATTAAAACTAATAATAATGAAAAATAAATCTACACCTGCAGATGAGCTCAGTTACGATGATGCCGTTTTAGAGTTGCAAACCATCCTCACATCTTTACAAGATGAAACTCTTTCAATAGATGATTTGACGGACTCGATAAAGAGGGCTTCAGAGTTATTAGAATCCTGTAATAATCGATTACGCAGCACTGCCGAAGAAGTAAATAAGGTGATAAACAAACTGGGGTTAGGCGATTAATCGTAAGATTTAACCCTCAACTATTAAGAACTATTTTGCCTCTTCTTGCAGTCTCTTTAACACACCATTTGCACCTTCAGTTGAAGTCGCATTTATAAAAACTGTCTGTTCTGAAGCTTTAAGCTCAGCTGCTTTGTTCTTAACCGTTATCATAGCTTCTCTTATAATAGAGAACGATTCACACCCTTGCATGCTGGCGTTCCAGGCAATGTCGGCTACTTTATGACCTATGGGCTGCATGCAATCTCGCATGGTAAGTGCCAACTCCGCATTTAGTTCAACTGACGTTTCAAAAGCATCTGCATTAATTTTATTTAGAAATAAGTCCATTGCTAATAATGACTCATTAGTACAATCACAAGGATCACCTCGCTCAGCATTTATCTCCTCTACAGATTTCTCGGTATCTGCCACACTTTCTTCAGGCTCTGTAGTAGTACAACCTATAAAAGCAAATATTGAAAATATAAATAATAGATTTTTCATGATTAAATGCTTGTAATAATTAATCTTCAACAACTTTAACAACCCTTACTTCTTTGTGAATCTCATGAGATATTTCATCGTGAGAATGGTGTTCTTCTTCTATTTCTACATCCACTTCAACTTCTCCATCAATAATTTTAATAATGATCTCACAGCCGGGTATATTAATTACTGTATCGCCTTCAAATCCATCTTCCATCAATGACTTGACAATAATCATTTCTCCTCCATGCTCTGAATCGAAATCAAAACAGTGTGCACAATCACTGACCCAAACAGCACAATCTGAATGTGTGTTCTGAGATCCATGTGAGCATTGACGAGATTTATCACAATGGCTTTTCTTCCCTTTTTGACAACCTCTATGACCCTTTTTACAATCTGTGACTTTTCCTAAAACGAATCCTAGACTCATAAATATTGCTGCTAACAAAAGCGCAGCAGTTCCGTTTTCTTTAATAAATGACATCGTAGTTTTCTTTAATTGAGAAGTTTAATTGCAGTCTGAACCATATACCTGTAACATTAACAGAAGGTCAGAAGTTCCGATTTCCTCATTATTATTAATATCGTACGCTCCTGTCCAGCCCTCACCGTAAGCCGTTAAGAACAGGATGAAATCTGAAGAACCGACATGAGAGTCACCATCGAAATCACCCATACAGTCTGTACTAGGTAAAAAGCCAGCACCTCCGAATTCCATAGCCCAATCCGGAAAAACAATGGTCTCGGCAAAGTTAAAAGCATGTACGCCTACCACTCTTCCTACCTCTCTTCCTGGTGCATCATCCACAGGAGGATGAATACCTCCCCAAATTCTAGATAAAGCACTCTCATTGGATGCGTCCATAAAAGTAGCCCACTGTAGATTGAATGACATCGAAGGGCCATCTTCAAAAACAAGGAATTCATTCATTGGTGCCTCCCACTCTGCTATACCACCTGGCCAAAATGCCGAGCCTGTGAGCATTTCAAATAATTCTGCAGAAGCTCTTGAGAATGTAGAGTGTCCACTAAAGTATCCTGCAAATGGAGGAGTAACGAAGCTTGGACGTTGGTAGGGCCACCATTGATCCGCAAGAATCCAATCTACTCCTGCTTCATCTATCATAGGTATTTCAATAAAATCTGGACCCTTCCATGACTTGATACAGATTTTTCCAACTTGGTCTACTCCACCGAAATCTGCTAATGGATTATCGTCATCAATAACATCTACAAGACCTTCAGTTAAAGGCCATCCAGCTGCATGATAATTCGGTAATCCAGGGTCAGAACATTGACCCTTTTCTGCCATATATCTAATCGCAGATACAGGTCTTACGTAATCGTATAGACCTTTATTACTCCATGAAGCAATAGCACAATCATGCATCGCTCCTCCAAGTGCTAAATAAGATTTAACTGCAAATTCTAAGTCGTCGATGATAGGCCCCTGCCCTCTCCATCTGTTATTCTCAGCGTTTCCAACTAGGATGAACTCATTCAAGAGAGTAAACCAGTGTCCAGGGGGAGTTTCTGAATCAGGACCATCTGCCCAAAACTCTGCTATAACTCTACCGTAAT
>CAWVZZ010000040.1:0-13388 GCA_963934745.1 uncultured Flavobacteriales bacterium
CCATGGCAAATACATCAGATATTAAAAACGGGATGTGTCTTAACCACAATCATGGTTTATGGCAGATTATTGAGTTTCTTCATGTGAAACCAGGGAAAGGGGCAGCATTTGTAAGAACTAAGTTGAAGAATATTGAGACGGGGAAGGTTGTTGACCACACTTTTAATGCTGGAACTAAAATTGATCCCATTAGGATAGAAACCAGAGAGTATCAGTACTTGTTTAATGATGATATGGGTTTTCATTTCATGAATTGCTCTACGTATGAGCAAATCTCAATTGAGAAGCATTTAATCAATGCTGTAGAATTTTTGAAAGATGAACTTATTTGTCTAGTGATGTTTCACGCAGAAGAGGAGAGGGTTATTTCTTGCGACTTGCCTAACCACGTAGAAGTTGAGATTACCTATACAGAACCTGGTATTAAAGGTGATACAGCAACAAACACTTTGAAGCCAGCCACTATTGATACTGGAGTAGAGATACGAGTCCCTTTGTTCATTACGACGGGGGACTTTGTTAAGGTCGATACTAGGACTAGAGAGTACTCAGAGAGAGTTAAGAAGTAGAGACCTTCTTTGTCGACGGGTTTTTATTCTTGCACTTTTTACGCTCGGTGTTTTCAATATCTAAGACTACAAGTAGAGCTATAAACCCCCAAAAAGGCGCACTTGCTTTGTCTGTATCCAAGTAGTTGTTTAAGACTCCGTGAATAAAATATGTCATGAGCCCTAGATATATAGCAACAGCAAAATCTCTTGCGTTTTTATCCTCCATCTCACGATAGAGGCGGAATGCAATTACGGAGCTCATCCAGATTAATAACAGCATGAATATCATGCCTGGAATGCCTTGTTCCGCTAGAGGTCCTAGGTACTCGCTGTGAGCATTACCGCCGTCAGCATTGTTAGTACTGATAACGGTTTTCAATTCAGATGATTGATAGGGTGCATACACGAACTGGTATGTTCCAGGACCCCAACCCGTAATAGGTCTCTCTTGAAAAAGTGCCACAGCACAGCTCCATCTATTCAATCGCTCTAAATTAGAGTCGTCGCTAGAGACGTTAGTTATAGACTCAACGTGCTCAGTTAAGTTATCAGAGGAATCCTGTTTATTCCTTTGAATCTCTATAAGTAAAGAGTCCTGATTTATGAAAGCAGCTCCTAACAATAGCATGCCTATGCCTACTAGGGTCTTCCACTTAAATCCTAGTCTCATTGCGACATAAATGGCGGCAACTCCCACTAGGCTTACCCATGCGGCTCTAGTGAATGAAAGAATTAACCCTAGACTTATTATTGAAGTTGCTAATGCTAACATAACTCTCGTAATTCCAGCTCGATCTTTATTTAGAGTTAGGGCAATCGCTGGTGGTAGCATCATGGCTAGAACGGCACCATAGGATGTATGGTCTTTGAAAAAGGGTTTCATAACCCAGTGTCCCGCGTGTTTGCTAAACCCGTATTCTGAGTGTCCGATGATTGTGTAAACAACCACAATAGCAAGAGGGAAGAGCAAGTACATAACCATCCGCTCTCTATAGCTAGGGTTGTTAAGCATTATGTGTCCTAACAGAAAGAAAAACCCCACGACAAACCACGCTCTTGAAATAGTAAATTTTGCAGACACGACCATATCCCAACTAGTTAGTGTCGTGATTACCAGCCATAACATCATACCACCTATTACGTATGTGAGAGGATGACGGAAAAGTCGTTTATCAACGGGCCAACCAGAGAAAGATCTCACTACGAAAAGAAGCAAAGCACATAAGAGCAAAGGCTCCGTAGGCATATATAGTCCTGTAGCGTCGGGTATGAATTCCTGCAGATTTAAGCTGAACGGTACGACTATTAGAATTGTCGCTATGTACAAATCCATCCTTTTAACGCCCCACCAAATCATTAAAAGTCCCGCTGGAACCAAAGCGAGCCATAGAATTTCGAAATAAATACTCATGGATAAGATGATGGCAAACAAAGCCCCACCTAATATCGCAATTTTATCGGACGATAGCTGTGACACGTTATTAACCCTGGCTTTTATCAGCAGATTTAATGCTGTCCATGATTAGCAATAAGATCAGTGTAAAAGCAAGAGTAGAAAATACGCTTACCACAACGATAATCCATCTCACTGGGTAAGACTTCTTGTCAGCAGCTTCAGCCGCATCGACAACTAAGCTTGAAGGGAGTTGGGTTTCTGCATCTACTTTCAACAACTCAAACCTTCTCTTTAAAACCGCTAACTGCTCGTAAGCAGGCTCTAAAAAATTAACTAGTTTATTGTAGTCGTTTGCTAGTTTAGAGATTCTGTCAAGGTCACCTTGAATAATCCGTGCACCCTTCATGTTGTTAGAGGCTACTGCAGTTCCGTACTGCGCTGTGAGCCCGTCAACTTGCGCCTCGAAGTCATAAATCCCTTGCTCGTGTAACTTCCCTAGATTGTCTTCTGCAGTTTGAATTTCCATCTCTGAGTTGTCATAAGTTGTCTTCGCAAGCTCAAAGGCAAGCAATGCTCGTTCGTTTCGCAATCTATTAGATAGACTGTCCGTGAGAGAGACAAGATGGTTAGCAATTGTTTTTGCTAATTCAGGATCCTTATCGAGAACGGATACTCTTATCGATCCAAACCTAGTCAGAGAAGAATTCACATTGCTGTTATACTCTTGCTGAAGAAGTGTCCTGCCCCCTGGCTCATTCACGTCTATGTCATAATGCTCACTCAAGTTGTGAGTATTAATAATAGCAGACCTCACAAGACTGGAGTTTAATAATTGCAGAAGTCGTTCAGCATCTTCAGTTTCTCCATATGCTAGGAGGTCACCCTGATTGGACTCCTCGTAAAATTGTTGGCCAATTGAGGTTTGAGTTGTCGCAAACATTATTACGCTAGATTCATATTTCTCTTCAATGATGAGAGAAACACCAGCTGATAGCATGGTTGCAATTATCCCTACGATTATGAAAATTCTTAGTTTGGAATAAACAAAAAGTAAGATATGGGAAGAGTCTATTTGTGACTTCATATATGTATGGTAGGTTAGTTATCTACAGACCTGCAAAGTTATAACTTTGGGCTTATGTCTCGAATAGCACTTAATGCACGATTATTGATTCCAGGGAAGCTTGAGGGAACTGGAAGATTTACGCATCAATGCTATAAAAGATTAATTAGTTCAAGGCCTGATGATGAGTTCTTGTTGATTTTTGACAGAACACCTGATGGTGAGTTTAATTACGGTCATAACGCGAAAAATATCTACCTATTGCCTCCCGCAAGGAGACCATGGCTATTCGATTTATGGTTCGATTTTGCGATTACAAACAAGCTTAAATCTTGGAAAGCCGATGCGTTCGTTTCGACTGACGGGTACCTATCAAGGCGCACTTCTATTCCTCAACTAAATGTCATACACGATATTAATTTCGAGCATCACCCTGAGTGGCTACCCTCTAGATACGCTAGGCATTTTAAATCTAGATTTCCACAGTACGCTAAGATTGCAGCGTCGCTTTGTACCGTATCGGAGTTCAGTAAACGGGATATTTCAGAAAAATATGGTGTAAACCTTTCTGACATCACGGTTATACCTAACGCTCCCGACGAGTCTTTTAAACCATCAAGTGAGTTAAACCGTAAAGAGTCAAGAGATAAATACACTAAAGGGAATCCATATTTTGTTTTTGTTGGATCTCTACATCCTAGGAAAAATATCCCTGGAGTGATTAATGCTTTTGAAGAGTATAAAAAACTAGGTGGCATAGCTGATTTATTAATGATAGGTACTTCAATGTGGAGAGATGAAAAGCTTGCTTCTAAAAATGTACACTACGCCGGGAGATTAAACAATACGGATTTAGTAAATGCTATTTCGGCTGCTGAAGCACTTTTATACTTGCCGTTTTTTGAAGGGTTTGGAGTGCCCGTTATTGAAGCTATGGCTTGTGGAGTTCCGGTGGTATCTAGTAACACTAGCTCATTGCCAGAAGTTTGTGGTGGTGCAGCTGCAGCCCTTGTGAGTCCAACAGATTATATTTCCGCGGCTAAGTCTTTAATGAAACTAGAAGTGGATGATGATTTCCATAAGTTAAAATCAAATGCGGGTATTCTAAGAGCTTCTGAATTTAACTGGGATCGAAGCGCTGTTTTGCTCTCAGATCAAATCGATAAAATTCTTGCTCTCTAGAATGGCTACTTTATTCGCATTTGCAGAAGCCGGGAGATTAGAAGCTGGATGTGATGAAGCTGGAAGAGGTTGTTTAGCGGGACCTGTGGTGGCTGCTGCTGTAATACTAGATGAGTTAACAGCAAATGAGTTAGCACTTGATGACAGTAAAAAACTCTCAGCGAATAAAAGAGACACACTAAGAGTTTTAATAGAGGAAAAAGCAATTGCATGGGCTGTCTCTTTCGTTCCTCATGATAAGATTGATGAGATAAACATCCTTCAAGCCTCTTTTTTAGCAATGCGAAATGCTGTGGAAAAGCTATCAGTTAAGCCCGAACATATTCTTATTGATGGAAACAGATTTGTAACCTCAGATAAAATGCCTCCACACACTTGCTTTATTAAGGGTGATGCGAAATTTAGCTCCATAGCTGCGGCAAGTATTCTAGCGAAAACCCATAGAGATGAGTTCATGTGTCAATCATCTAAAAAGTACCCTGGTTATGGTTGGGATAGAAATTCAGGGTACCCTACAAAGGCACATAGAGCTGCAATTATCGAATTAGGACCTTCTGATATCCACAGGTTTACATTCCGACTTGTTCCTAGAATGTAGATAACTACCTATCAATTCTCTTTTTTTATCGACGAAAGAGTTCTAAATTGGTTGGACCAAAAACTTTTTTCAATGAACCGTATTATTATTTCCCTTATCTCTGGGTTGTTTGCAGTTACTTCTGTGGGACAAGCTCAATGTACTCTTTTCTTCTCTGAATGTGCTGAAGGATCATCAAACAACAAGTATTTAGAAATCTACAACCCCACTAGTGCGGCCATAGATTTATCAGGATATGCATTTCCTAGCGTTAGTAATGCACCAGCTGTTCCTGGTGAGTACGAATATTGGAACACTTTTTCTGAAGGAGCCTCAATAGCTGCTGGTGGTGTTTACGTAATAGCTCATGGTTCTTCTGACCCATCAATTCTTGCTTTTGCTAACCAAACCCATACCTACTTATCTAATGGAGACGATGGGTATGCATTAGTACTGGGGGATGAAACTTCTTATACAATTGTTGATATGATAGGCACTTGGGATGCTGATCCGGGTTCTGGTTGGGAGGTCGCAGGAGTGGCAGCCGCGACAAAAGATCATACAATTGTTAGAAAAGCATCTGTTACTAACGGAAATGCCGGAAACTGGGCTATGTCAGCTGGAACCTCAGTTGAGGATTCGGAATGGACAGTCTACGACATTGACACTTGGACATACCTAGGAGCTCATGATTTCACCGGATCTTGCGGAGTCGCTGTTCCAGGATGTATGAACGCTAACGCAACTAACTACGACGCTGCAGCAACAGAGGACGATGGCTCATGTACATTCGACAATGCGTGTAACATTGAGGGTGTTGAGGTTGTTACTTCAGGATTGTCATTCGTTCCAGCTGATTTAACAGTTGATGTAGGTGCGCTTGTATTTTGGGTAAACACTGGTGGATCACACAATGCAAACGGAGATATTGATACTCAAACTGGTGCTTCATTTGGGAACCCTGAATCTTTTTACTTTGATATTGTATCAGGTGATGCTGCAGGTGTATGCATAGGGTCCCACACTTTCACAATCCCTGGAATATACAGCTATGATTGTTCACAATATGGTCATGCTGATGCAGGTATGGTTGGTACTGTTACTGTTGGATTAGGAGGATGTACGGATTTAGCTGCACCCAATTTCAATGAGGCAGCCGATTTCGACGACGCTTCTTGCGAGCAGTCAACGTTTACATCAATTTACGATATTCAAGTAGGTCAAGAGACAGGAGCTCTCGAAGGTCTTGTCGTAAATACATCAGGTATTGTGACAGGAGTTTACGGATCTTCAGTTACTGTCCAAGATGGACAGGGTGCTTATTCTGGAATTTGGATGTACGGTGCTGATATTTCAGTTCAAGTAGGAGATGAAGTTAGTATTACTGCTACTGTTGGCGAGAATTATGACTTAACTCAGTTATCATCTCCTGCAGTCGCAATTATTAGCCAAGGCAACGAATTGCCTACTCCAGAACTTCTCTCTACACTAGATGTTTCAGCAGAACCGTGGGAGGGTGTCTTAGTTAAAGTTTCTGGGACAGTTGATAACGATGCCCTTGGATATGGAGAATGGTCGTTAGATGACGGAACGGGTTCTGTTAGAGTAGATGATAAGGGGTATGATGCCATAGGAGCAGGACTTATAGCTATAGGGTCAACTTATGATGTCACTGGACCATTAGAATATTCATTTAGTGATTTCAAACTACAGCCTAGAGATGCTTCAGACGTTCAACTTCATGGTTGCGCGAACAGCACAGCTGATAATTACAACTCTAACGCTTCTATTGATGATGGTTCTTGTCAGTTCTCAGGAGCTGAGTGTACTGTGTTTATTTCAGAAGTTGCAGAAGGATCGTCTAATAATAAATATATGGAGCTATACAACCCAACTAGCTCAACCATATTCTTAAGCCAATTCACTATGGGAAACTGTAGTAATGGATGTGATGATCCTAATGCACTTTACATTACAGATCAATTCGATTTCTGGACATTTTCATTCCCCATTGATGCTACGATCGCACCTAATGGAACGTACATTATTGCTCATCCCTCAGCCGACCAAAGTATTCTTGATGTTGCTGGTATGACATACTACTACTTAAGTAATGGTGATGATACATATGGACTTGCTGAGATAGTAGGCCAGGATACAATACTCGTTGATCTAATCGGTGAAATAGGGCCAGACCCAGGTTCTGGATTTACAGTTTCAGGCGTAACTAACGCTACTCAAAATGGTACTCTAGTTCGTAAACCTACAGTTAATGCAGGAAATGCTGGCGAGTGGGCTGGGTCAGCAGGTACTGATGAATTCGATGGCGAATGGATAATTCACGACCAAGACTACTGGGCTGATATAGCTATACATACTTTCACAGGTGGATGCTCTTCAAGTTCAGCTGGTTGTATGGATCCAGGTGCTGTTAACTATGACCCTGTAGCTACAGAAGATGATGGCTCTTGTCTCTTCATTCCAGATCTTACAGTTCAAGATATACACTCTGGTGCTGTAGCTGGTCAAGTATTAACTCATGGGGTTGTAACAGCTGTATTTGAAGCTTCAAGTGATTTAGCAGGAAACCCATCCTACGTTATCCAAAACGGAATTGGAGGTTTCTCCGCTATCTGGTGTATTGGTGACGGAGTTGCTGTAGGGGATTTAGTCGATGTGGCTGGAAACGTTAGTGAAGTTTATGGGCTACGCCAAATACTAGGCGCTACCCCGTCCATTGTTTCTTCAGGAAATGATTTACCTGCGGTTGCTCTACTTACAACAGGAGAAATCAATGATGATCAGTGGGAGAGTGTTCTTCTACAACTATTAGCTCCAGTATCTAATGCTGACGCTGGATATGGAGAATGGATTCTAGATGATGGTTCAGGAGCAGGAGCTGTTGACGACTTTGCATACGATGCGGTCGGAGACAGTGTTGATGTGGATGGGATGATGATACCATTAATTGAAGATGGCGTCATGTACCGAGTTACAGGTCCTAATTTCTATGCATATGGCGCCTGGAAACTGGCTCCTAGAAGTTCTTCAGATGTAGTACGTCTAGGATGTATGAACTCAGAATTCCCTAACTATGACGCTCTTGCAATAGAAGATGATGGGTCTTGTGCTAACGTTCCAGGATGTACGGATGAGTCTGCAGACAACTACGACCCTACAGCTACTGTTGATGATGGGTCTTGTGTGATTACAGGCTGTGACGATTCTAGTGCTTTTAACTACAACCCTAACACGACTATTGCTGATAACACAACCTGTTACTACTCTCTTCCATCAATAGTGATTAACGAGATTCACTACAACCCTTGTTCTGGCCAGGGTGATGATTTCGAGTGGGAATTCTGTGAGCTGCATAATGCAGGTGATCTACCAGCTGATCTAAGTGGTTACCACTTTGTTAATTCTGCTAGTGGTGAGGACCAAATCGGACTAATCTTCCCCGCAGGCACAATTTTAGCAGCAGGAGAATTCGTTGTAATTACTGTTGCGGGTGGTCTAGGAGCTCCTAACTATGAAGGAAACGGATATCAGGTGTTCACTATGGAACTAGGTAACTTCTCTAATTCTGGTGAGTCTGTAGCATTAGAAGATGCCTTCGGAAACGAAGTCGATAGAGTTACTTACTCTGATGCGGGTGATTGGCCATCAGCGGGATTTAGCATTCTAGGGTCTGTTCTTATAGCTAGTCCAGACGGAGGTTGTGCATCTCTTGAATATATTCCAGAGGTTTTAGCAGCTTACCTATCGGGCACTCCTGGTATGGATAATGAGTTCGGGTCTAACTGGCAAGCTTCATGGGTTGATGGAGGTACTCCTGGAGCACCTAACTCATCTGCTTTCGGATGTAACGATGCTGCAGCATGTAATTACAATCCTACTGCTTATCTAGCTAGTAATGATGTTTGTGATTACGATTGCTATGGGTGTACTTATCCCGATGCTGAGAACTTCACAAACGGAGCTTCTGTTGATGACGGTACTTGTACGTTCGGAGCTACTGCAAATAGTTGTCCTTCTGATATTAATGGTGATGGTGTAGTCTCTACTGGTGACCTCCTCCTGTTCTTATCAGCATTCGGAGATATTTGCGAGTAAGTACTTAATAAGAATACTTTATGAAATTAGAAGGCGCCCCATTGTGGGCGCCTTTTTCATGGAACTATAAGTGACTATTTTAAGATCACCCTCGTTGTGTCCTCGCTAGAGATGTTAAGCGCCCTGTCTTCAAGAGTAATCCTGAACCTTAAACTATCGTAGTCAGATATAAGACTCCACGTATTCATAGCGATGTCAATAACGCCATTCAATGATGGATTAGTTCCAGAAGGTTCTGTTCTAGGTACCCTGTAATAAAAAGGTACTTGGCCTTGTGCCGGGTTTAAAGGGATATGTATCCACTGCCCATCTCGGTATTCGTCATACTCGCATCTGAGATTGAAGTGATGGTCGCATGTAGCACAAAAAGGAGGAAGGGTATCTGTTTGGCTTAAACCTAAATCACCATCACCATCGGTAAACTGAAGAGAAAGGATTGCCGCGTTACTCTCATCTACAATGAATGAAATGAAGTCTAGAGTGGGCGTGTCAGGATAGTTAGGTTCCGGCAAACACCCCGCTAGACACAGTGCAAAAGATAAAATGAAACAAATTCTCGCATTATTCATGATTTCAAAGCTAGCACTTCCGAACTTAGTGCCATGAATTCTTTTGAAGAATATCGGAAAGAGCTGCAGACTCGAATTTTTAATTTACCTGGATCTGTATCTGCTTTTGATCAGCTGACTCTTGATGTTTTTCGTTTTCAGGCGGAGCATAATGCTGTTTTCTCGAAATATTTAGACCTGCTCGGAGTTGATGCTTCGAAAATAACTTCAGTAGAGTCAATACCATTTCTACCCATAGAAGCATTTAAATCTAATAAGGTTGTGACGGGGCAGTTTTATGACGAGCAAGTATTTAAAAGCTCTGGAACCACATCAAGTATATCTGAGCGTTCTAATCATCATGTTAGATCCCTTGACTGGTATCGAGAAATATCTACTAGTATTTTTAATGGTATTGTGGGGCCAGTAAGCTCATATAAGTGGTTTGGCTTACTTCCTGGATATGCCGATAGAGGAGACTCGTCACTGATTTTTATGGTAAAGCATTTTATGCTTAAATCTGGAGATGTAAAGTCAGACAGCTTTTTCACAGACAATTATTATGCTTTGAATGATTTGTTGCAAATGAATTCGGAAGAAAAGATTGCCCTCATAGGTGTTACACATGCATTGCTTGGTTGGTTAGAAGGAGATGATTCGCCATCATTCCCTCCTGAGCTCATGTCTAAACTTACAATTATTGAAACCGGAGGTATGAAGGGTCACGGTAAGGAGCCTCTGCGCGATGAGGTTCACTCTAGTATACGAGTTGCCTTGCCTAATGTCAATATTTTGAGTGAGTATGGTATGACAGAGCTCATGTCTCAAGCTTATTCACAAGATGGGAAATTTTATGAGTCTCCTAACTGGATGAAGATTTTCATAAAGGACACCTCCGATCCTATGAGTGTCGTTCCCGATGGTAGAACAGGAAGGGTGCAGATAATAGACCTAGCAAATATTGATAGTTGTGCATTTATAAGCACTTCCGATCTAGGAAAGATGGAAATAGATACGGGTAGATTCGAAATACTAGGTAGATTTGATAATAGCGAGGTCCGAGGTTGTAACCTGTTATCCGTTTAATTTACTATTACTAAAAAGTAGTTTTTCTTACCCCTCTGTAGAAGCAACTGCTTTCCGTTTAATAGGTCGTTCCTGCCGATTATTTTTTTTTCAGTAACTATTTCTTTGTTGAGACGTATCGCATTTTCTTTTAAAGACCTTTTCGCCTCTCCTTTTGAGGGCAAAAACCCCGTGAGGTCACTTATCAGTTCTGTAATACCCACACCTTTGTCTAAAAGATCCCCATCAATTTCACATTGAGGAACTCCCTCGAATACAGAAAGAAACTCAGACTCTGGTAGGCCTGACAGATCCTCTTTTGCACTCTTGCCGAATAGAATATCTGATGCTGCAATAGCAGTCTCTAAGTCTTCTTTAGAGTGCACTCTTATCGTGATGTCTTCTGCTAATGCTTTCTGAAGTACTCTCGCTCTAGGATTTTCCGAGTGTTGAGCTTCAAGTGTTTCTATTTCTTCTGGAGTTTTTAATGTAAAAATCCTTATGAATTTTCCAGCATCTTCATCCGCTGCATTCATCCAATATTGGTAGAACTTATAGACAGATGTTTTCGATTTGTCAATCCAAATATTTCCTCCTTCACTCTTCCCGAACTTTGTACCGTCTGCTTTAGTAATAAGTGGAGCTGTTAATGCAAACGCACGTCCTCCTCCTTTTTTCCGAATCAGCTCTGTGCCGGTGACAATATTTCCCCACTGATCGCTACCGCCCATTTGGACCATGCAGTTCTCGTTCTTCCAGAGATGATAAAAATCGTAACCTTGAACTAGTTGGTAAGAGAATTCCGTAAAACTCATTCCTACCTCGAGCCTGTTTTTCACGCTGTCCTTAGACATCATGTAATTGACAGTAATGTGCTTTCCAACATCTCTAATAAACTCAAGAAATGAAATATCCTTAAACCAGTCATGATTATTTACAACCTTTGCGGCATTCTCTCCCGAGAAATCAATGAATTTTTCTAGTTGAGCCTTTTGACATGCTAGATTATGCTGAATTAGTTCTACATCGAGGAGCTGTCTTTCTTTCGTCTTTCCACTAGGGTCTCCCACCATTCCTGTTGCGCCACCCACTAATGCCAAAGGAATGTGGCCAGCTCTCTGCCAGTGCACAAGCAACATAACAGGAACTAGATTACCAATATGTAAAGAATCTGCTGTAGGATCAAAACCCACATATGCAGTTGTAACCTCTTTGGCTATTTGCTCCTCCATGCCAGGCATGATGTCGTGCAACAAGCCTCTCCACTTCAGTTCTTCTATCAAATCCATGGGGTAAAGATAATTATAGTAAGGGTAGTAGTCGTTCCATTTCCATGCCTCGACTTCCTTTTAGTAAAATAGACTTTGAACTAACCTTGTTTAAGACGAGATATTCCACTAATAACTCAACTGATTCGAACACAAGGTCCGTTTCGTTACTAGCCTTTTTAAAATCGTCACCCACATAAATCCCATCTAGCTTAAGTGTTGAACATAGCTGTATTATCTCATTGTGAGCATCACGTGAATGCTCTCCCAATTCCCTCATGTCTCCTAGTATCACTAGTTTATTGCCAATTCCGGTTCTAGCAAATGACTCTAGGGCTTTAGTCATGCTTGATGGGTTTGCATTGTATGCGTCAAGAAGAACAGTGTTGGAATCTGTCTTAATTGTTTGAGACCTATTGTTAGTAGGGGTGTATTCTGAAATAGCCTCTCCAATATTTTCTTCGCTCACGCTGAAATAGAGTCCTATCGCTATAGCTGCAGAAATGTTCTCTTTGTTGTAATCACCCTCTAATTGTATTGACAACTTAGGGCTGATGTAATCCTGAACATTCCACGAAAACTCTCTTTTATCGTGTAGATAAAACTTCACATAATTATGATATTGGATCGTTTCGAATCCTTTACCTAATTCTGCTAGGACTTTGTGATCACTATTAACAAACCCTATTCCTCCATGATCTTTTAAGAAATCGAATAATTCACCCTTTGCCTTTTTGACTCCTTCGATATCCCCGAATCCCTCCAAATGAGCCCTACCTATATTAGTTATAAGGCCAAAGTTAGGCTCGGAGATAACACATAGGTCAGCAATTTCTCCAGGATGATTCGCTCCCATCTCAACAATGAGCATTTCTGAGTTCTGAGGCGCCGATAAGATTGTAAGTGGCACACCTATGTGATTATTTAAATTACCTGCTGTAGAGTGCACCCTGTACTTCTTCGCTAGCACTGCGGTGATTAGTTCCTTAGTAGTGGTTTTCCCATTAGAACCGGTAAGAGCTATCACAGGTATGTCTAATATTCGTCGGTGTTCCCAAGCTAAATTCTGGAGAGCTAGCAAAACATCTTCAACTACGTGCATGCCCTCTTCGCCCTGCAAAGTTTTATCATCCACTACTGCAGCTATGCATCCTGCCTTAATGGCCTCAGCTGCGTATCTATTACCGTCAAATCTATCCCCCTTTAGAGCAAAGAAAATCATGCCGCTACCACAGGACCTTGTATCAGTGGTTACTCCGTTTTCAGCACTTAGAAAAACTTCGTATAAATATTCAGTTGACATATGTAGCAAAGAAAAGCCCTGATGTAGAGTTTACATCAGGGCTTTGAATTTTTTAGTAAGAGTAAATCCTTAATTAAAGGAGGATTAATTAGTTTCCAGAGTATTGTACAGGTGATCCGACTCTCGTCATAGCACATCTGAATCCTAAAGATGCAGAAGATCTGCTTTCATCCAAGAAACGACGTGTTCCAGGAACTAACCAGTATGCTCTATCATCCCATCCTCCACCTTTGTAAACTCGTGACTCATTATTTACAAGTGAAGCACGATGAGAACCAGTGTTGTCGTACATCCTATTAGTGTTGTCCTCCATATCACC
>CAWVZZ010000041.1:0-13387 GCA_963934745.1 uncultured Flavobacteriales bacterium
CATTCAGCTTGGAAGGCTGATGCTCTACCAACTGAGCTACTTCCGCTTGGTAATTCTCTATCGTTAAATAGAAAATGTGGGGGTGATAGGACTCGAACCTATTCAGCGATAAAGCAACAGAGTTACAGTCTGCCCCGGCTCTCCAACTCCGGCGCACCCCCATGACAATTTGCACCAAATAAATGGACACAAAATGTGCGTGGATTACATGAGCCGGTGGAGGGATTCGAACCCACGGCCTGCTGATTACAAATCAGCTGCTCTACCCCTGAGCTACACCGGCAAACTTTCAAAGAACAAAACACAAAAAAAACTCCCAAAAATTAGGAGTGCAAATGTACACCACAATCCGGTGCAATCAAACACCTAAATCGAGTAAAATTTATGTACTAATTAATTATGATAAGTCCTGTCACCCATGAGCCTTCAAAACCTGTCTACGCAAGGCCTCCGCAACTTCATCAACCGCCACCTCAAAACTAGTTGAATGACGTTTTGCAAATAATTCTTTTCCCGGAAGGTGAAGCTTAATCTCAACCAACTTGTTTTCATGACTATCGTTCTTCTCAATCCTTAGAAAAACATCTGCAGAAATGATAGAATCGTTAAATGTGATAAGCTTATTCAATTTTAACTCAATAAATGATATTAATTTCTTATCAGCATCGAAATGGATTGTGTTAATTTGAATCTTCATATTAATAATGTTTAATCGTTATTATTTATTTCTCCTATCTAAGGGACTAGCCTTATGCATCTCCTTTAATTTCTCTGTAGTATGATGAGTGTAAATCTGTGTTGAGGACAAACTCGAGTGACCAAGTAGTTCTTTAACAGCAGCTAACTCAGCTCCCCTATTTAACAAGTGAGTTGCAAAAGTGTGTCTTAAGACGTGTGGACTACACTTCTGTAACGTACTAACTTCTCTAAGATAATAATTTACCTTACGATAAACAAATGAAGAGTAAAGAGATTTACCTCTATCAGTAATAAACAATGATGAAGAGTTAAAAGGCCTCTCGTTAATGTGAGTTTTTATAAGGCTAATTGTGTCCGTTAACAGTGGCATTTGCCTCTCTTTAGAACCTTTTCCGAAGACTTTTAAAGTCTGCCTTTGACCATCTAAATCCTGGATTACAAGGCTTATTAATTCACTCAATCTTATCCCTGTTTCGTAGAACAAAGAAATTATCGCCTTATCACGTCTGCCCTCCCAGGTATCTTCAAATAAATCATTGTCAAAAAGCGAAGACATAGCATGCTCGGGCACAACATTGGGTAATCTTTTTTCAAGCTTTGGTAAAACCACCCCCTCTACAGGATTACCATCCATCAATCCCTTTCTTCTAGCGTACTTCGTAAAAGTCCTGTAAGAGGATATTTTACGATGTATTGATCTGGGTGCTTTATTCTGCTTCATCAATTCCACAACCCAGGACCTTATCCACTCTGACTGCACATTACATAGATCATCCTCTTCATAGTGATCGTTCATGTATAAAATCATTTGATCTAAATCAGATTTATAGCTTCGAGTAGTATGAACAGAGACTCGTCTTTCCTTTTTAAGGAAATCAAAAAACTCATTCAAAACTATCGAAGATGATGTCATGGAAAAAATGGCATTAAAAAAAGCGAGACTATTGCAATCTCGCTTTTACTAACGGCAAATACAAGTGATTTACCGCATAATATTAAAAGGATTAATCCTCAGTTATAGACTTTGCTGTCTTATAGACAGCTTTCTTTCGCGCTTCTCTATTAAGAAGACTTGGCTTTACAAATTCACGACGTGAACGTAGTTCCTTCATCTTCTTTGTGCGATCGAACTTCTTCTTAAAACGCTTAAGGCAGCGTTCAATGTTATCGTTTTCTTTTACTGGGATACTTAGCATGTTCAAAAATTGAGATTGCAAAGATATATTAAACTAATTAACGAACCAACTCTCGAGCTATGACTAATTTCTGAATTTCTGAAGTTCCTTCTCCTATAGTACAAAGCTTTGAGTCTCTGTAGAATTTTTCAGCTGGAAAATCCTTCGTATAACCATAGCCACCAAGCACTTGAACCGCATCCGTAGCAACACGTACAGCCACTTCACTAGTTTCGTATTTCGCCATCGCACTAGCTAAAGTGCATGGTTGACCATTGTTTTTCAACTCGCAAGCTTTTAGTAACAAAAGGTCAGCCGCTTCAATAGTAACTGCCATATCAGCTAACTTAAAGGCAATGGCTTGAAACCTAGCAATAGGCTTGCCGAATTGCTCTCTTTCTTTTGCATATTCTCTAGCAGTGTCATAGGCTCCTTGTGCAATTCCTAATCCGAGAGACCCTATACTAATCCGACCTCCATCAAGAACTTTCATCGCCTGAATAAAACCCTCTCCTACCTCGCCTAAAATCTGAGACTCGTGAACTCTGCAATTATCGAAAACCATTTCTGTAGTTTCACTACACCTCATTCCGAGCTTATTTTCTTTTTTACCACCAGCAAAACCAGGGGTTGCTCTTTCCACCACAAATGCCGTGATGCCATGAGAATCTAGCAACTCACCTGTCCTTACAAGAACAACTGCAACGTCACCTACAGTACCATGAGTGATCCAATTCTTAGTTCCATTTATAACCCAGTGATCTCCATCTTTCTCAGCTACGCAACTCATACGCATAGCATCACTACCCGTATTAGCTTCTGTCAACCCCCAAGCACCTATCCACTCAGCAGAAGCTAATTTAGGCAGGTATTTTTTCTTCTGATCTTCTGAACCAAACTGAAGAATATGCCCTGTGCAAAGACTGTTATGAGCCGCCATACTTAGACCTACAGAACCACAAACTCTTGAAATTTCTTCAATAGCAATTTTGTATTCCACATATCCTAACCCTGCCCCTCCGTACTCTTCAGGTACTAACATACCCATTAACCCTATTTCTCCCATTTCAGAGAATAATTCACGAGGGAAAGTTTGGGATTCATCCCAAATCATACGATTCGGAAGGATTTTACGACTCGCGAACTCACTAACAGTATCGCGGATCATAATTTGATCTTCGGTAAGATTAAAATTCATTGCGCAAAGGTCGTTTGTAATATTTATCTATGGCTACTCAGTATTACAAATCTTTAAATACGGAGCCCAACGACTCCAAGTGCTATCAGACATATTAGGGAGCGATTTAAGCTGACTCAACTCTTGAAGTTCATGGTGAGTTCTGTATCTATCAATTATCCTAGCACCATCATACCCAATGTAAGGATGCCGTTTCAAATCCAACCAACTAGCAGAGTTAGCACAAAGTTTATCTACATCTTCTTCCAAGATATAAAACCATTTATTTACAGTAGAGTAGTGCTCATCTTTAAACCCGAAGACATCTAACAATTGTTCTACACTGACAAAACCTCCTAGAGCATTCCTGAATTTTATGGCTCTTCCAGAAAGAACAGGTCCAAATACAGGAAGAGATTCTAGGTTAGCACTATCAATTTTGTTTAGATTAATGGAATTTAGTGATGGTGCTAGAGGCTTAGCGTGGCTTTTCTCAAATGCAAAATCATAGTCAACAGTCAGAATTAATTTAGGGTAATGAGAAAGCGATTGAGAATAATTCGGCTTTGAAGCAACAACAATCTGTTCTATTTCTCCTATTATTTCATCCGACACACGATCTTTAAGCGCTGACATTTCCTGTAATGTAGAATAAGCGATTAGAGCATCTGTTGCGTCAGACGTGTCATCGGTAAATAATACTGAACTCTCAATTTTCCAGGCAATAAGAGAAAGCAAAATCATAACAATTATTGAAGCTAGATGAAAGCGTTCATCCTTAATCTTAGTGTGTTTAGTCGAATCTCTTAATCTCACCCGACTTTACTCTCTTCAAATAGTTCTTGAGATCTGCCTTGACTTCAGGAGCTAATATGTATAAACCTAGTACGTTTGGAAAGCACATCGCAAATATCATCGCGTCTCCAAAATTGAATACACTTTTCGCTGATATAGCTGAACCGATTACAACGAACACACAGAATATAGCCTTGTATGAAATGTCTGCAGCTTTTGACTCTCCGAACAAATAAGTCCAAGCTTTCAATCCATAATAGCTCCAGCTTATCATAGTTGACAAAGCAAAGAGGATTACCGCAACAGATAAGACGATGGGAAACCATGATATGGTCTGACTAAATGCCGATGACGTAAGCTCTATCGCCTGCAAGTCTCCACTATTAGCAAGAGCCAATGCTTGTTCAGCACCGAATGATCCATAACCAGAAATGACAATCACAAGTGCTGTCATTGTGCAAATCACAACCGTGTCAATGAATGGTTCTAACAACGACACCATTCCCTCTGAAATAGGCTCGTCAGTTTTAGCTGCTGCGTGAGCAATAGATGCTGAACCTATACCTGCTTCATTTGAAAATGCCGCCCTCTTAAATCCTTGGATTAAAACTCCAATAATTCCACCGTAGATAGCACCGGAGTCAAAAGCACCTTTAATGATTTGACTGAAGGCATTGGGTATAGCAGCATAGTTATTACTGAGAACTATAAGTGCGCCGATAACATAAATGCCGACCATAAATGGCACCACTTTATCTGTGACTTTAGCAATGCTCTTAATTCCGCCGATAATAATCAACCCTACGACAACCGCCATCAATACCCCAAACATCCATGACTGCCCAGCTAAGAATGAAGCGTCACCACCAGTAACAAGTAATAACTGTTTAGTAGCCTGATTAATTTGAACCATATTACCACCTCCTAAAGAGCCTCCAATACATGCAACAGCAAAAAGTACAGCCAACACCTTTCCGAGTTGACCCATGGCAGAACCCTTTTTCGCTAATCCTTGACTTAGATAATACATAGGGCCCCCGGATACTGATCCATCTGAATTCTGGCGTCTGTATTTAACTCCCAGAGTACACTCTACAAATTTCGCGCTCATACCGAGCAAACCCGCGACAATCATCCAGAAAGTAGCTCCTGGACCGCCAATTGAAACGGCTATAGCAACCCCTGCAATATTACCCACACCTACAGTTCCGGAAAGAGCGGCTGTTAAAGCTTGGAAATGCGTTACCTCACCTGGTTCCTTCTTATCTGGATTATCAAATTTTCCACGTACAACATCTACAGCATGTTTGAATCCAGAGATATTAATAAACTTGAAATAGAGCGTGAATAGAACAGCACCTAATAGAAGCCATATAAGCACAAAAGGAACCTTGATATCCTTATCGTCAGAGGAAGAATTATCAGAACGAACTATTGATTTAAAATCAGGCTTCTCTGCCGATTTTAATGTGACCGTTACAAATATCACTTTTTCTATGCTCTGAGTAATTGGAGACATATACGACTCAATCCTATTATCGAATATAAGCTCGCTCCATGCTTCATTAATTTTAGTCGAACACTCTACATTATTATCATATAAATATGCCTGCTTATATTTTATATACGATTGATACCACAGTGCTTGAATGGTATTATTCCAATTTGATTCTAAAATTTCGTATGAGACTGAGTCACTCTTTAAAAGAGGGCTAACACTGTTAGAATGAATCAAAGAGTCTCGAACCAACTTAGCCGACAAATCTTTATCTCGTGATGAAATGTGGGCCCTTATATCTTCGCTTAAATCATTTGCTAAAGAAAACTCTTCATTAAATTTTATTATACTTGGCAATCCATCTCCACTCCATATCTCAGCCTTTAACTCTTCAATTTTGCTATCATCGAATAGCGAACTATTTTCAAGAGTAGAAAACAACCTCGCGCTTTCATTGATCTGAGTATTAGCTGATTCCCAATCGTTAGCCTGAATATCATCAATACATTGATGAATTAGGGTATTAATATTAACGGCAACACCCATATCAAATGAACTTGCTTTTACTTCAGTTGTATCAGTTTGAGCCATTAAGAATAGTGGCGTCAAAATCGAGAATAAAAAAAGTGAAATCTTAGTTGAAAAGTTCATCTTAGTTCTTTGTGTTTGTTTATTAATCCTTGGAAAAGGCTTTGAATCTAAATAGCACGCTCTAAATTATGAATATATCAACTAGTGACCTAAATAAATTGTGAGCGATTTATAAGTGTACGTAAATAATTTACAAGCACAAGGTCTTAGCCATTTCTCGGCTCATGGATTCTGCGGCTGCTCGCGAATCATTCATGGCTTCTTCACAAGAAGATGGATTTTTAGATGCGTAAATAATTCCTCTAGACGAATTTACTAAAAGGCCACATTGAGCATTGAGACCGGCCTTAGCAACACTTGCTAAATCGCCACCCTGTGCACCCACACCTGGTACTAATAAAAATGAGTGAGGAACTAATTCCCGAATTCGTGATATCAACTCAGGTCTAGTAGCCCCCACCACATACATCAGGTTGTCTGGTGTACCCCATGAAGAAGACTTTTCTAATACCACTTCGTACAAGGGTGGAGTTCCGTGGAACTCGAAATCGTCTGCGCCTTTATTAGAAGTTAGAGCTAGTAGAATGGTCCACTTATCAGAACGGTCCGTAAATGGCCTCACTGAATCTTCGCCCATATATGGTGCGATAGTGATAGCATCAGCGCCTAACCCATCAAAAATGGCATTAGCGTACTTCGATGAAGTATTGCCAATGTCACCGCGTTTGGCGTCAGCTATCACAAGACAATTAGCAGGTACATGATTAATAATGCGTTCTAACGCTGCCCATCCTTCGGAACAATAGAGCTCGAAAAAAGCAAGGTTAGGTTTATATGCAACTGCAACATGTGAAGTAGCATCTATTATGGACTTACAAAAAAGCTCCATAGCCTTAACTCCCATACCGAAACAGTCTGGAATTTTATCTGAGTCAGGGTCTAGACCCACACACAAGTATGATTTTTTCTCAAGTATAGCCTCATGAAGCTGCGTGCGATTCGTGAGTGTAGAAATCCTATCCATATATCATAGGTTTTTAAGAAGTTCTGTCCGTTCTGCTAGATGTAACGCCTCGATTATCTCAGTCAAATCACCAGCAATTATTGAAGAAAGAGCGTGCGAGGTGAATCCTATTCTGTGATCTGTAACCCTTCCTTGTGGATAGTTATAGGTACGGATTTTAGCACTTCTGTCACCCGTTGACACTAATTGTTTGCGGTTTTCAGAACGCTCGGCATCTTGTTTTTGGCGTTCTCGCTCGAAAAGTCTTGTCCGCATAACTGACATGGCGTGATCCAGATTCTTATGTTGTGACCTACCATCCTGACATTCTACAACTATGCCGGTGGGCAAGTGAGTAAGACGCACTGCACTCTCAGTTTTATTGACGTGCTGTCCACCAGCGCCACTTGCTCTATATGTATCGCGCCTTAAATCAGAGGTCTTTAACTCTACATCGACTTCTTCAGCTACTGGGAGGATAACAATAGTGGCTGCTGATGTGTGCACACGACCTTGAGATTCCGTTGCTGGAACTCTCTGTACTCGATGGACGCCACTTTCAAATTTCAACCAACCGTAAACACCTTCGCCACTTAACTGCACAACTGCTTCTTTCACTCCCCCTACTGTTCCTTCTGAAGTTGAAACGAATGTGTGCGACCATCCCTTTGTTTCTACATGCCTTAAATACATCCTTAGCAGTTCACCCGCAAAGATCGCCGCTTCATCACCGCCTGTGCCTGCACGTACTTCTAGCACAACGTCTCTATCATCTGCTTCGTCGCGAGGAAGTAACATCTCTTTAGCTGTTAGGGTTGCTGCCTCGAGCTTAGATTGAAGCAAGGGAATCTCCTCCTTCCCCATGGCTCTTTCTTCCTCGTCAGATGATGCTGCCCATTCTTTTGCTTGCGATAATTCGTCCCAAAGCCCTCTGAAAAAAGTCGCATGCTCTGCGATAGGCTCTAACCGCCTATACTCCCTCATCGCATCTCTATAGGCATTGTTATTAGCAATCAACTCTGGATCGCCGATGGCTTTTTCAACCTCTCGAAATCTATCGCCGATGGCTTCAAGTTTATTTAAGAGATCTTCCAATTAACTGAATTATGAGTTTGAATATTCAAATACTCCATGGGCACCTTTGACGGTCACTTTACCCACATCCGATGATTCGCATCTACCGATGATTTGTGCATCAACACCGAACGATTTAGAAATCGATATCAACGCTTCTGCAGCTTCTTTAGAAGTATATACTTCTAACCTATGCCCCATATTAAATACCTTATACATCTCCTCCCAGCTCGTTCCAGATGAAGATTGTATTGTTGTGAATAATGGTGGTGTGGGGAATAGATTATCCTTAATGATGTGGATGTTCTTTACAAAGTGAAGGACTTTGGTTTGGGCTCCACCAGAACAGTGAACCATACCATTTACTTCAGACCTCCATTCCTTTAGAAACTTCTGAATAATGGGCGCATAAGTTCGAGTGGGACTCAACACTAATAGGCCTGCATTAATAGGCGAACCTTCTACATCGTCGGTAAGATTATGAGTTCCAGTGTAGATATATTCTGAATCTGTTCCAGGATCAAAACTCTCGGGGAATTTCTCGCCTAATGACTTATTAAAGACATCGTGACGGGCAGACGTGAGTCCATTACTTCCCATGCCTCCATTATATGACTTCTCATAGTTAGCTCGACCGAAGCTCGAAAGCCCCACAACGACATCGCCATCTGCAATATTTGCGTTATCAATGACTTCGTCTCTCCTTAGGCGAGCAATCACAGTAGAGTCAACGATAATAGTTCTGACAAGATCACCAACATCAGCAGTTTCGCCACCGGTGGAAATAATATCTATACCCTGTTCTCTTAAATCTACAAGTAGCTCCTCTGTACCATTTATGATCGCAGAAATAACCTCTCCCGTAATAAGATGCTTGTTTCTTCCTATTGTTGACGACACTAGCATGGGGCCAGTTGCACCCACACAAATTAAATCATCGACATTCATGATGAGTGCGTCTTGGGCTATACCCTTCCATACACTAATATCTCCTGTTTCCTTCCAGTACATGTAAGCCAGAGCGGATTTCGTTCCAGCTCCATCGGCATGCATTACAATGCAGTGCTCATCACTACCCGTTAAATAATCTGGTATTATTTTACAAAAAGCACTTGGAAACAGTCCTTTGTCAACATTCTTAATGGCTGCGTGAACATCTTCTTTACCTGCGCTTACTCCACGCGCGGCATAACGTGAGGCGTCTGACACTATGTATTATTCAGGGGTTGGTATATAGTCATAACGAACAATCTTAAATACAGTACGTCTGTTTTCTTTGTGTGCATCTTCACGGTCATCATCAGGCAGTGCTACAATTTGAGCATCTGTGATTTTCAAATTATCCTCACCATGTCCTACGGCAATAAGACGATCCGTTGCAATTCCTTTTGACACTAAGAAATCAACACAAGTAACAGCGCGCCTTTGGCTTAAACTCTTATTCGAAGAAGCGGTACCTCTGCTGTCAGTGTGTGATTCTAATTGAATCACAAGATGTTCATTACGAGACAATAGATCAACTAAGTATGATAGTGAATCCGCCGAGTTAATTGTCTCATCAATTAAGAGGTCAGCACTACCTAGTGGATATAACACGAGTGGCATATTATACTCTTTCTCTAGGAAAATTTCCTCCATGAAATATTCCATTGCAAAAGTTGTAGACTCTGTAAGTCCAATTGTAGAAAAACTATTTCCTTGACTAATGAATCCTTCCTTTGTCACTTCCACTTCGTAAGTTACTTCCTCACCTATTTCCCCTTCACACAAACTTATGGTTCCATCTCCATCGGTAGTATAAGTATTTATCTCACCTTCTGAACTTTCTAGAGTAATGGTTGCCCCAATAACAGGATTAGCAATGGTGTTAACGTATACGTAAGCTTTATAACAAAACTCTACAGGTGGCATCTCAAAGCTATATAGATCGTCTTGGCCTTTTCCGCCTGGACGGTTTGAAGAAAAGATTCCCGTATTAGTCATTCCTCTAAAGACGATCCCTAGCTCATCACTTGCCGAGTTTATCGGAGATGGTAATGGGTTCACTTCAGCAAATACTAAATCTCCTTCTCTCACTAAAGCTTCACAAATTTCAAAGCCTCCTAATCCTCCATAACCATTTGATGAGAAGTACAATGATCCGTCAGACCTGAAAGTTGGGAACATTTCATCTTTAGGAGTGTTTATCTCTGGCCCGAGGTTTTCAGGTGTACCCCAAGTATCCGTTTTATCATCAAATTTAGAGAACCAGATATCTTTACCACCAAATCCACCTGCTAAATCCGAAGCGAAAAGCAAATACTTTCCATCATTAGATAATGTTGGATGTCCAACTTGGGTGGAATCATCTTCTTCTCTGTTTAATAACGCCAGAGGCTGAGATGCACCGTAATTAGACCCTACAATAGGAGCATAGTAAATGTCACAAGCCAGATTCGAACCTCCGTCATCAACGCAACGAGTAAAGTAAATCGTTTTAAATCTCTTATCAAAAGCTACTGACCCTTCATTATCATCAGTGGAAATAGTATTCCCGAGAGGCTCAGGCTCACTCCAGCGATCATTTTTATCTTGAGTTGTAGAGAACAAATCCATAAATGCTTCTCCTGTGATTGGATCTTCTCCAGTTCCTTCAGAACTTTCTCTAGAAGAAGCGAAAATCAATACGTTATTCTTCTTTGATGCGAACATCGGAGAGAAATCATATGATGGAGAGTTCAACATATACATAGGCTCAACTATGTACCTACTCTGAGGATTATAATGTTGGTCTATGGCAAAACGAGTCTCTGCTAATCTTTCTTCAGCTAAAGACCTATCTCCACTATCACCGAATTTACTATACCATTCAAGTGCATCTTCAAACTCACCCTTATCTCTTAATACATCACCGTATAAAAGAAATATCTCTGGATGATCAACACCGTAGCGAAGCCCAATTGCTTTATCAAACCACTCTAACGATTGAGTGTGATCGTGTAAAATACGAAAGCACTCACCAGCTCTGAAAGCACAGTAGGCTTTAAGTTCTAGGTCAGACTTGATTTTCGCATAAGCTGCGACATAATCGCTTGAGGCTTCAAAGTAGCCACGACGCTCAAAAAGATTGTCAGCTTCTTCATAAAGTTCCTGTGAAAAAGTGCATGAAAGTGCACCGACAATAAGGAGAGAGGTCACGGTCATCCGTGTTAATATTACTTGCAGGTAATTTTGCATTCCGTTTTACGCTTTGTTTATCAATTGTCGAAAATACTGAAAAAGCCGCAATCAACGACTAACTAATTACAATTAACGTGTAAATAGTAATTCTTGAAATTTAGGAAGTGGCCACAATTCGTTATCTATCAAGCCCTCTAGGGATGTACAAGACCCACCAAGTTTTTCAATTAATGGAGTAACATCTTTCCCGTAAGATTCTGCCTTTTTCTGTTGAGATTTAAGAGCATTAGCTTTATCGAGACTTATCTTTAAATCGTTAATTGTTGAATATAAAGCATTCACAAGTGAAGATGTCTTTATGAGAATATCCCTTTGCGGAACAGTCATATTTAAGCCCTGCTTCCCAAATGCTTCCTCCACCGCCATTATATTCTCAAGCAAGAAATTCTGGTATGAGATGGCTGCTGGTAAAATCGTGTTTTGGGCCATATCAATAGCAATAGTCGCTTCTATTTCTCTTTTCATAGAATACTTATCGTACTCTATTTCTCTTCTAGCAACTATTTCTTCTGGCAAGAAAACGTTCATCGTTGTAAATAAATCCACTACCTCTTTCCTGCCCCAAACAACCAAAGCCTCCGGTGTCGTTCTCAAGTTAGAAAGACCGCGTTTCTTTGCTTCCCTAACCCATTCTTCACCATAACCGTTACCCTCAAATCTGATGTGTTTGCTTCTTTTAATCAGAACTTGTAATTCCTTTAAAATTGCTTCATCCTTTCCATCGCCTTTTTCTATCCTGTTGTCAACTGAAACCTTAAACTCTAAGAGTTGTTCTGCAACAATGGTATTTAACACTGTCATAGGCAGAGCGCAATTTGCTGATGAACCTACAGCACGCAACTCAAATTTATTTCCAGTGAATGCAAACGGAGAAGTTCTATTTCTATCTGTATTATCGAGAAGAGCTTCTGGTATTCTACCTATCTCTAACTTTAATGCTGTTTTATCAGCTGGAGTTAGCTTTCCCGCTTTAATATGCTCTTCCAAATCATCTAGCAACTGAGACAATTGACTTCCGATAAATGCTGAGATAATAGCGGGTGGAGCCTCATTAGCACCTAATCTATGATCATTCCCTACCCCTGCAAATGAAGCTCGAACAATATCAGCATGCCTGTGTAACGCAGCTAATGTGTTTACAAAAAAGGTGAGAAAACGTATATTCGTCTTAGGAGTCTTACCTGGCTGTAGTAAGTTGACTCCGGTGTTCGTGCTCAAAGACCAGTTGTTATGCTTTCCAGATCCGTTAAGTCCAGGGAATGGCTTCTCGTGAAGGAGAACTCTAAAGTTGTGCTTCTCACCAATCACCTCCATAACATCCATCAAGAGTAAGTTGTGGTCGTTAGCTAGGTTTGCTTCTTCATACACAGGAGCAAGCTCAAACTGGTTAGGAGCTACTTCATTGTGACGAGTAGTAACAGGTATACCTAGCTTGTGACACTCTAGCTCGAAATCCTTCATAAAAGCACTAATCCTTTGAGGGATAGAACCGAAATAGTGATCATCTAACTGCTGGCCCTTAGCTGGTTGAGCTCCAAACAATGCTCGACCTGTCATTGCTAAATCTGGTCTAGCTGCATAAAGCGCTTTATCTACTAAGAAATATTCTTGCTCCCATCCTAATGAGGCATTTACCTTAGTGATGTTCTTATCGAAGTACTGCCCTACCGATGTCGCAGCAGCATCAATAGCAGAAAGTGCTTTTAATAGTGGAGTTTTATTGTCTAAGGCATATCCTGTATAGCTAATGAAAATAGTAGGAATACAAAGAGTTTCGCCCCAAACAAATGCAGGAGAAGTCGGGTCCCATAATGTGTACCCCCTTGCCTCAAAAGTATTCCTTATGCCTCCACTTGGGAAGGACGAAGCGTCGGGCTCTTGCTGTACTAAGAGTGAGCCGTCAAATTTCTCGATAGCTCTTCCGTCACCAGTAGGAGCGATGAAACTATCGTGCTTTTCAGCTGTTGACCCCGTTAAGGGCTGAAACCAGTGTGTGTAGTGAGTTGCCCCTCTTGATATAGCCCACTCTTTCATCGCTGTTGCTGTTTGGTCAGCAACCTTTCTATCGACAGGGGTACCATCATCCATTGCTCTAAGGATACCCTTATAAGCTTCATCTGGAAGATAAGATCTCATAACGAACTTATTGAAAACGT
>CAWVZZ010000042.1:0-13308 GCA_963934745.1 uncultured Flavobacteriales bacterium
TCAGAAACTTTATATGATTCTTTTGAATCCCAAACCTCCTGCCAATGCTTTTCTATCCTGCGAAAATCGTATTCCATATTGAATTCTCGTTGATCTTTAATCGAGACTTCAAAGTTAGCTATTGAAACTCATGAGGCAACCTCTGATAAAGGCTAACGTCAAATTAGTGTATGCTAGTCAATCGAATGCCCAATTCAGTAAATAAAATGGTTAAGTCCGTTCTTTGGCGAGTTCCAACGACAGGACAGAAAAAGAAGGTGTATCTCACCTTCGATGATGGGCCGCACCCACATCTCACTCCGTGGGTTATGGCTCAACTGAAAGAGGCAGGAAATTTAAAGGCCACATTCTTCTGTGTTGGAGAAAACGCGGTCGAGCACCCAGAATTATTACAACAACTAAGGGATGCAGGTCACGAAGTAGCTAATCATAGTAACTCTCACGAAAGCGGTTGGTCCACATCTAGAAAAGCGTATTTGCGCAGTTTCTTAGAATGTGAAAACGTCTTAGGCAACACAAATAAATTCCGCCCTCCATATGGCCGGATTACACCACCCCAAGTGAACGCTCTCTCTTCCCGTACTCAGGTAATAATGTGGGATGTCCTTTCTGGAGATTGCAACAGATCTAATTCAGGAGCCGATTGTTTAAAATCCCTTAAGCAGCTTACTCGCTCCGGTTCCATAGTCGTTTTTCACGACTCAGATAAAGCTGCATCTAGACTTTTGTATGCTCTTCCGGCATACCTTAAGTGGCTGAACAAAAATGGATACCAAGTAGATTTGCTACCGGAAAAAGCACCTGCTAAAAAAGGATAGTCGTCCTAGACTACACTTCTGCCGCCTCGCGCAATAGCTTCAACTTAGCTTTTATCTCATCAATTTCAAGTCTGTATCCCTTTATTGATTTCTCAGCCAACTGATGAATAGACACAGCTCCTTTTCCTGTGAAACGAGCCATGTTTTCTTCAGTTTGGGATATACGAGTGTTCAAACGCTGAATCTTATCCCTAAGAATAGATTGCTCGCGGACAAGGTCATTGCCTCCACTTCTTGAAAGTTTATCCACCCTGTGAGAATAATTCGAGATAGCTCTCTCTGCTCTATCGACACTCAACGCGTCGAAGTGCTTATCCATAGCTTTAGAGAATCTGTCGGATAGGGCTTGAATCACTTTCCTAGGAACGAATCCTATAGACCTCCACTGTGTGGAAAATTCTTTCAAGGCCTCAATGTCCTTACCTCTGTCTCCAGTTAAAGTGAATCCCTCAACCTTATCTAGAAGAGTATTCTTCAACACTTGGTTTACCTTTTCTTCTTTATTCCTATCGGCAAATTTTGACTTCTTCGCCTTGAAGAAAACATCCTGAGCCTTGTGAAACTTGCGCCATAATTTGTGCTCATCTCCAGGAGGGCACGAACCCGAACCCTTCCACTCCTGCTGTAATTGAAGCATGGCCTGAGTAGTGTCTCTCCAGTCTGTGCTATCCTTAAGCGATTCAGCTTTTTCGATAAGGGCCATCTTTGCTAGTTTTGCTCCTTTCCCTTCCTCCTTCATTACGTCGTAGTAAGCCTGCTTCTTTGAGAAGAATTGATCTGCCACGTCACGGAATTTAGTCCACATTACTTCGTTGTGCTCCTTTCCTGCAAACCCTATATCCTTCCAACGCTTCTGTATTTCTATCACCTTAGAAGTTAGTGCCTGCCAAGCCTTGTGGCCCTCGACATCTTCCTCAGGAATAACACTTGCAAGCTCAGAAATCAGAGCCTCCTTCAAATCTTTGTTCGCCACGAACCCCTCCTTGATTTTTTCGTAATGAGCCTTCACCTCATCAAATACGGGCCTAGTA
This sequence comes from uncultured Flavobacteriales bacterium, assembly GCA_963934745.1. Taxonomy (GTDB): domain Bacteria; phylum Bacteroidota; class Bacteroidia; order Flavobacteriales_D; family Sanyastnellaceae; genus UBA974. The sequence continues at coordinate 1,850 of CAWVZZ010000042.1, forward strand.
ATCCCGAAGAATACGTCAGCCATCTCTCTATACGTTTCGCGTGGTGAGGGCCCTATATCTAGCCATCTTTTCTGCAACTCACGAGCAGCTTTTTCGCGTTCCTTCAGGTCCTCTATCTCAGGCAGTTTACCAGCCTCTAGAGTTAATTCCTGCTTCTTTTTAAGATTGATTTGGAGGTCGTGATCTTGTAGCTGCTTATATATATTAATGTTGTAGAAGAACTCGTCCCTTAAACGATGATATTCATCGTGAACCTCCTTGTAGTTATTCCCAGGCACGTCGCCTATAATCTGCCATTTCTCACGAACTTCATTGAATGCGCCGAATGCTTTACCGATGTTCTCCTCCTCTTGAATCGTTTTTATCAATTCTTGTAGGAGTTCTTTTTTAAGGACCAAATTAGCTTTCTGTTCTTCAGAAATCTTTGCCTTATAAGCTTTTTCTCTTTCTTTAAAAGAGGCAGCTAGATCTTCCAGCTTACTATCCTCCTCAGTGGGAATGTAGATGAATGACTCATCGGGTTCATGTTCATCTTTCTCCCAGAGTTCCCTCTGCTTTCTCACCTCATCTTGAGTGAGAGCGTGGAAAGATTGAATAGAATTACGCACATCCGTTCGGACGGCTTCCAAGTCCTCGTTACCGAGTAAGTCTTGGATACGTTGCAAAAGTTCAGACCGCATTACGATTATAAATTTCGTAGTTAGACAGTTGCAAATATCGTCTAAGTAATGCCACCTTGCGCCCCATAATGGAGTGGAAAGAGAAAATCAGACATTGGTGTGCTAGAAGTGAGCGCTCTACGGGCGAGGTCTTAACTAGGCTTAGGGAATGGGATGTCTCTGAAACCCTTGCAGAGTCTTATGTAGAGGAGCTTTTAAAGAAAGACTTTATTAACGAAAAGCGTTTCGTAGAAGCCTATGTACACGATCATTTTCACCTTCATAACTGGGGTCCTATTAAGATTGTAGCTGGTTTGAAAGAGAAAAAATGTGCTTATTCAGACATACAGGTCGGGCTTTCAGCTGTTTCCACAAAAGAAATAGACGTAAAACTCACACAGTTAATCCTCTCTAAATCCATTTCAGATAAACCCCGACTCATTCGCTACCTTCAATCCAGAGGCTTTTCCTTAGAGCATATTCTTAATAACTCCCAACTCGGAAAAAGCGCTTAAGACTGTAGGTAGTTTAACTTTGTTCTATGTTGCATTTGGACCAAATCGAAGCCCTAAAAACTCGAGTAGAAGCCCTGCGAGGCTATCTGCAAATCGAGAAGAAGAGAATGGAGGTCGATGAGGACGAAAAACAAACTCACGACCCCGAATTCTGGAACGATTCTAAGAAGGCGGAACAGATTATGAGGCAGATCAAGTCTAAGAAAGTTTGGGTTACAAAATTCGATAGTTGCGCATCGTCTGTTGAAGATTTACTCGTCTTGTACGACTTCATGAAAGAGGGTGAAGAAGATGCCTCTGAAGTAGATAAAGCTTTTGAGGCAGCTACAGATGTTATTGAGGGTCTAGAATTCCAAAACATGCTTTCCGCAGAAGAGGATAGCCTCAATGCAGTAATGCAGATTACTTCGGGCGCCGGTGGTACAGAGAGTTGTGACTGGGCGGCCATGCTCATGCGCATGTACCGTATGTACGGAGATAAAGCAGGTTATAGGGTTAAAGAGCTTCAACTCCAGGACGGTGACCCAGCTGGAATTAAGCAGGTGACTCTAGAATTTGAGGGTGAGTTCGCGTATGGAATGCTCAAGGGCGAGAACGGAGTGCACCGCCTTGTTAGAATCAGTCCTTTCGACTCTCAAGCTAGACGCCACACGTCATTTGTGTCGGTATACGTATATCCGCTGGTGGATGACACCATCGAGATTCACGTGAGCCCCGCAGATATTAGTTGGGACACTTTTCGCTCTGGAGGTGCTGGAGGCCAAAACGTAAACAAAGTCGAAACCGGAGTGCGCTTGCGCCACGCTCCTACAGGCATTGTTATCGAGAACACGGAAACCCGATCACAATTAGGCAACCGAGAGAAGGCGATGCAACTTTTGAAGTCTCAGCTATTCGAACTCGAACGCGCACGCCTCAATGAAGCTCGTGACGAGATAGAGGCAAGTAAAATGAAGATAGAGTGGGGTTCTCAAATCCGTTCGTACGTAATGCAGCCATATAAAATGGTTAAGGACGTAAGGACAGGGCATGAGACCTCAAATGTCGACGCTGTTATGAACGGCGATATAGAAGGATTTTTAAAGGCGTACCTTATGAAAGCTGGTGCCGCAACTGAAACGGAATAATATATAGTCATGTTAGATTACAGAATTGAAAAAGACACTCTAGGAGACGTAAAGGTTCCCTCTGATGTCCTTTGGGGAGCCCAAACCGAACGTTCTCGCAATAACTTCCGCATAGGTCCAGTGGCATCTATGCCCATTGAAATTGTTCATGCTTTCGCACATTTAAAACGTGCAGCCGCTATCACGAACTGTAAGTGTGGTGTTCTTGCAGAAGAAACACGAGACCTCATCTCTAGCGCTTGTGCTGAGATCCTCAACGGAGATCACGACGACCAGTTCCCCCTTGTTATTTGGCAAACAGGCTCAGGCACCCAGTCTAACATGAACGTAAACGAAGTAGTAGCAAATCGCTGTCACGTTCTTTCCGGCGGCATCCTCGGCGAAGGCACGCGCCCGGTACACCCTAACGACGACGTAAATAAAAGCCAGTCCTCTAACGACACCTTCCCCACGGCTATGCACATCGCTGCATACACCCTTATAGTCGAGACCACCCTGCCCGGCATCTCTCAACTTCGCGACTCCCTAGCTGCTAAAGCCTCAGAGTACGATAACATCGTGAAAATCGGTCGCACCCACCTTATGGATGCCACTCCTCTCACCCTCGGCCAAGAGTTCTCGGGTTACGTCGCACAGCTTGATTACGGTATGCGTGCCCTGAAATCCTCACTTGCCCACCTAAGTGAATTAGCCCTTGGTGGAACAGCTGTAGGCACAGGCATGAACACGCCCTCAGGTTACTCCGAAAAAGTGGCGGCACACATTGCAACTTCAACCTCACACCCATTTGTAACCGCCCCTAATAAGTTCGAGGCCCTCGCCGCCCACGATGCTGTCGTGGAATCTCATGGCGCCCTCAAACAGCTAGCCGTCGCCCTCAATAAAATAGCTAACGACATACGCATGATGGGCTCGGGCCCACGGTCCGCCATCGGTGAACTTCAACTCCCCGCTAACGAACCCGGCTCCTCCATAATGCCCGGCAAAGTCAACCCCACTCAATGCGAAGCCCTAACTATGGTTTGCGCTCAGGTAGTAGGCAATGACGTAGCCATAACATTCGGTGGCGCTCAGGGCCACTACGAGCTCAACGTATTCAAGCCCATGATGGCCCGTAACATCCTCGAATCCGCACGTCTGCTCGGCGACGCCGCGTCCTCATTCGCTACGAACTGCGTTGACGGAATTACGGCTAACGAGTCACGCATCGCCGAACTCGTCGATAACAGCCTCATGCTAGTAACCGCCCTCAACACGAAAATCGGATACTATAAAAGCGCCGAGATCGCAGGCAAAGCACACACGGAAGGCACCACACTAAGAGAGGCCGCCCTCGCGCTGGATTACTTAACAGCTGAAGAATACGACGCATGGGTAGTCCCAGCTAACATGACAGGCAAGTAAGTCTCTCTACGATTATAGACTGCCTATTACCCAGACCCCTACATTCACAAAATCATTGTAATCGGGATTAAGTACTTCGACCTCTCGACTCTTAATTAAACCCCCTACTTTTTACCTTTAAGCTCCCCCACCAGGGTCTTCACCCACTGCTCTTCGGATTTAGGACAGATAAGGAGGGCGTCTTCGGTGTCCACGACGATGAAGTCGTTCAAACCTTTTATGGCAATGACCTTTTCAGAGCCGCCCACCATGACATTGCCTTTAGATTCGGAAGCGATGAGCTGAATGCCGGAAGTGGAATTGCAATCCTTGTCGGAAGGCAAATGCTGTGCTAGAGAAGTCCATGTGCCGAGGTCTGACCAGCCGAAATCAGCAGGGATTACCGATACATCTGAACATTTTTCGAGTATGCCGTAGTCAATTGAAATGGATTCGCAAAACTCGTAAATACCGTCAACTTCGCCAGCAGTGCCGGTGAGATTTGCGGACTCGAAAGAATCAGCCATTGTAGGTAGGTGGGCTTTGAATGCCGCTGTGATGTTAGAAAGTGACCAAACAAAAATCCCGCTATTCCAACAGTACCCGCCGGCTTCTATGAATTTTTCTGCGGTTGCGAGATCGGGCTTTTCCGTGAACTGATCAACTGAGGCAACGCCGCCGCTGCCCGAGTATTTTATGTATCCGTATCCGGTGTCGGGACGGGTAGGGGTGATGCCGATAGTGACTAGAGATGGTGAGGAGATGGCTGTTGCTGCTGCTAAATCAAGGATTCGGCTGAATTCGGATTCGTCGAGAATGAGGTGGTCGGACGGCGCAACGATGATTGCTGTTTCCGAAGGGTTATCTCCGGATTCTGCAACTCGAGATGAAATCACAGAGTTTGCATATGCAATGCACGGAGCAGTGTTGCGCATACACGGCTCGCACAGGACGTTCTCAGCAAGAATGTCGGGAAGGTGATTAGAAACTTCCGAGCGGTAGATTTCGTTAGTGACTACGAGAATATTTTCAGTGGGGATTGAAAGAGCAAGGCGAGAAAAGGTCATTTGGATTAATGACTTACCTGTACCTAGGATATCTAGAAATTGTTTGGGCTTAGAAACACGAGACATGGGCCAAAACCTAGTTCCCACCCCTCCAGCCATAATCACAGCATATCGGTTAGTCAAATTACTCATTTATCTAACTCAATATGATCAAATGCATCGCAACCAGAACATCTAGAACTCGCGCAACTGCTTAATAGAACGACGATTAAAATCGATAACAATATAACGGGGAGAAAAGGTTGTTTCATGGGGTTAAGTTAGGGATAGTTAGCGTGTACCTTAGCACTTATGGGGGTCATCTTCCACATAGGTAGATATACGCAGTTCATAAGAGCTGTATTGCGCAAGCCGGATAAATGGGCAATGTTTCGAAAACTTCTCGTGTCTGAATTAGGCATCATAGGAGTGCAAAGCATTGGTATTGTGGTCCTTCTAGCAACTTTTATGGGCGCGGTAATGTGCCTTCAAACGGCTCACCAAATAAGCGGTTGGATTCCTGTTTATACTATAGGTTTTACTGTACGCCAAACAATGATACTCGAGTTCTCACCGACACTCATTCCTATCATACTTGCAGGTAAAGTCGGTTCTAATATCGCCTCTCAGTTAGGCACAATGCGTGTAACGGAACAGATTGATGCACTAGAAATCATGGGTGTAAATAGCAGGGGATACCTCGTTCTTCCTAAAATAATTGCAGGGTTTGTATCCATACCTATACTCGTGATATTCAGTATGTCCTTAGGGATAGCGGCAGGAGCTGCTATAGCACAAGTGACCGGTGTGAGTAGTATGGAAGATTACATATACGGGATACAAATAGATTTCAAAACCTACGATGTTACTTACGCATTAATTAAAACTAGTATTTTCGCTCTTATAATGACTTCGGTTTCTGCATATCACGGATATCATACCGATGGGGGAGCGCTCGATGTCGCTAGGTCAAGCACTAAAGCTGTTGTATATAGCGCTGTGATTATTATGGTTTCTAACCTAATTCTAACTCAAATTTTACTGTAATGATTGAAGTTAGAGGGATTCATAAATCTTTTGGGGATCAAAACGTGCTTTCCAACATTAATGCCACTTTCGAAAAAGGTAAAGTGAATTTCGTGATCGGCCGCTCCGGTTCTGGTAAGAGCGTGATGACGAAATGCATAGTGGGTCTTCTAGAGCCTGACGAAGGAGTAATCCTTTTTGATGGACGGGACTTTACTTCTATGAATTTAAAGGACAGAAAGGAAATTCGGAAGGAAATAGGGATGCTTTTTCAAGGTAGTGCACTCTTTGATTCTATGACTGTAGCAGAAAACGTAAGGTTCCCACTGATGATGTTCAGTCAGATGTCAGAAGAGGAAATGGATATTCGTGTTCAGCATTGCCTGACAAGAGTTGAATTAGAGGACTCTCCAGATAAATTACCATCTGAGTTGAGTGGTGGGATGAAGAAAAGAGTGGGTATAGCAAGAGCTATTTCTATGAACCCTAAATATCTTTTTTGTGACGAGCCTAACTCAGGACTAGATCCACAAACAGCTATTGTTATAGATAACCTTATTGTTGACATAACTAAAGAGTATGGAATGACAACAGTGGTTATTTCACACGATATGAATAGCGTAATGGAAGCTTCCGATACAATACATTTTCTCCATGACGGAGTAGTGGCTTGGAAGGGTGATAATTCTGAAATGATGTCTTCTAATAACGAAATATTGGATGACTTTGTTTATGCTTCTAAGTTGATGAAAAGGTTGAGAAATAATAAGTAAATATGGGGTTCAAGGCGTATAAGACACAAAGATTGTCAGAAGAGGATATGCGGTCGCGCATAAACGCATTATACGAGAAAATGGACTCTAGGCGCAGTGTTAGACACTTCTCATCCGACGCAGTTCAACTTGATGTAGTAAGAAAATGTATACAGGTAGCTGGCACGGCTCCTTCAGGAGCTCATAAGCAGCCCTGGACGTTCTGTTTGGTCACAGATCCAGAGATAAGAAAAAAAATTAGGTTAGCTGCAGAAGAAGAAGAGTATAGGAATTACCACGGGAGGATGAGTGAGGAGTGGATGAAAGATTTGAGGCCATTTGGGACAGATCACCTTAAGCCATTTATAGAAAATGCTCCGGGTTTGATAGTTGTTTTTAAACATATTTATGGGAAATCAAGCGATGGTAAGACTACTAATTACTACGTTAATGAAAGTGTGGGGATTGCTGTAGGGATGTTATTGACGGCTCTTCACGAAGTGGGACTAGTAGCCCTTACACATACGCCGTCGCCCATGAATTTTTTAGCCGAAATACTTGAAAGACCTGAAAATGAGCGAGCTTACCTTAGTATTCCTTTTGGATTCCCTTCAAATGATTGTGAAGTCCCAGATATTGATAGAAAGAAGCTAGAAGAAATTCTCGTGGAATTCTCAGAAAAAAAGTAGCTTAAAACCATAGTTAAATCTAGGGGTTAAGAGTGTAAACTGAAGTTTTGGGTAAAACTTTTTTCGGAAATAGGGTGTGAGGCTCTAAGATTGGATTAATTTTGCCCCAAATTGAATACTAAGACCATGTCTAATATCAGTGAAAAAGTAACAGCTATCATCGTAGATAAGCTAGGAGTTGATGCAGGAGAGGTAACGCCAGAGGCTAGCTTCACTAACGATCTAGGTGCCGATTCTCTCGACACTGTTGAACTCATTATGGAGTTCGAAAAAGAATTTAATATCGCTATTCCAGACGATCAGGCCGAGAACATAGGTACTGTAGGAGACGCGATTAAGCACATCGAGGACGCGACTAAGTAATAGTCGAGGTTGTCTAACCTTTTTTTATGGAGCTTAAACGAGTTGTTGTAACCGGTCTAGGGGCTATCACGCCACTGGGAAATGATCCAACTACATACTGGAATAATTTAATCCAGGGAGTAAGTGGAGCTGCACCGATTACACGCTTTGACGCCAGTAAATTTAAGACCCGATTTGCATGCGAAGTCAAAGGCTTCGTTGCAGAGGACTTCCTTCCTCGTAGAGATGCCAGAAGGATGGACTTGTTCACCCAGTATGCTTTAGTTAGTGCGAAACAAGCACTTGACGATGCCGGTATTGTTGCTGAATCTAGGGTAGGAGAAGAGGGTTCTGAGGAAGCAACTGCTAATGCTGGTAAAACCGTTATCGATCCGGATAGAGCTGGTGTGATTTGGGGTTCTGGCGTTGGAGGTTTCAAAAGTTTTATGGATGAAGCAAAGAATTTCTACGGTGGTGACGGTACCCCTAGATTTTCCCCATTTTTCATTCCCATGATGATACCAGATATTGCTGCTGGCCATATCAGTATTAAGAATGGGTTTAGAGGTCCTAACTACGCAACAGTCAGTGCGTGCGCTAGTTCTACACATGCTTTAATCGACTCTTTTAATCTTATCAGATTGGGAAAGGCTGATGTAATAATCACAGGAGGTTCAGAGGCAGCCGTAACAGAAGGTGGGATAGGTGGTTTTAATGCTTTAAAGGCTTTGTCTACAAGAAACGACAATCCGCAAGCAGCTTCAAGACCATTTGACAAAATGCGTGATGGATTCGTTTTAGGTGAAGGAGCAGGAGCTATCGTTCTGGAGTCCTTAGAACATGCACTAGCAAGAGGCGCGAAAATTTATTGTGAAATGGCAGGTGGAGGTATGAGCGCAGATGCACATCATATTACAGCACCTCATCCAGAAGGCTTAGGCGCTACGAATGTTATGAAAGTGACATTAGAAGATGCGGAGATGTCTCCTTCAGAGATTGATTATGTTAACGTACACGGTACGTCTACACCACTTGGTGATGTCGCTGAAACACAAGCAATACAGAAGGTGTTCGGAGAATCTGCTTACGATCTAAGCATTTCCTCTACTAAATCTATGACTGGCCACTTACTAGGTGCTGCTGGTGCCATTGAAGCTATGGCTTGCATCATGGCTATTCATACTGGAGTTATTCCTCCAACCATTAACTTCGAACACGAGGACGAAAATCTCGATCCTAAACTCGATTTTACCTTTAATAAAGCTAGGAAAAGAGATGTGAATGCAGCCCTTTCAAACACTTTTGGGTTCGGTGGACACAACGCTTCAGTTTTATTTAAGAAGTTTTCATAATTATTTATTGTTCTAATGGGCATCTTTAGTCGATTATTTAGACGAAAAAGAAGTACCCATGTAAGCTTAATCGAAGATCTCGTGCGCGAGAATTTTAATCTTTCGATAAAGAACCCCAAACTTTACGAAGAAGCATTTCGCCATTCATCTGTAATAGATGGTGATACCACAGGTAAGAAGAGTAATGAAAGGTTAGAATATTTAGGCGACGCTGTTCTCGACCTTAGTGTCGCAGCATATTTATATAAAACGGATGTTGACGCACAGGAGGGATTGTTGACACAAAGAAAGTCTCGAATCGTAAATCGTAAAAACTTAAATAGAATAGGAATAGCGATAGGTCTGGAGGACTTGCTCGAAGTAAGGATGAGAAGGGAAGACATCAGGCATAACATGGTGGGTAATGCTTTAGAATCCTTAATAGGTGCGATTTATCTCGATCACGGTTTTGTAAAAACTGACAAAGCCATAGTGATATTGATGAAAAGGTTTGGGATAGATGCAAAAATCCATGAAACTACAGATTTTAAGAGTAAACTTCATCACTGGGCCCAAAAGCAAAAGATCGATCTAGCCTTCGAGGTAGTGAGAGAATATTCCGAGTCGGGTGAGGGTAAATACGAGGTAGAAGTAATTGCGGACGGAGAAAGGATAGGATTGGGTTCTGGAAGGTCAAAGAAAATCGCGGAGCACGATTCAGCAAGGCGAGGGTGGAGGACGGTGTTCGAGAGAATTGAGAAGGAGAAATAGCATATCTTCGTGCTGATGCCTAAGTTTCAATTAGATTGGGAAGTAGAGTGTGATTTCGAGCTTTTTGGAGTGGGGTCACACGTCGGGAGCCACCGACTAGCCTGGGAATTAAATAAAATTTTCGGTTGGCAGCTTGCTTATGAAAGGCAACTGACAATAACCACTAAGAAATCTACATCAGTGCATATCGTGCATAGATATAAAGATGAAGAAGATGGGCTCGATGTGGCTTTGATATTAAACAGAGTTCCAGAGGGTGTATTAGCAGATGGAATGGCACAGTTGGATTACCTGCTGAGAGTTAGATTTGGGTTTATGGGTGAGAAAGACATTATTCATAAAATAAGAGAGTCGAACGTGGTAACGTTAGTAACTTATACCGATCCCGAGAAATCTGGAGCTTTAGAGGCGATGTTTGAGTTAGATATAGAGCTAGATAAAAAGAAAAAATGAATATGAATAAACCATCCCTGTTTCCCGATAAACAGACAAAGATTATAGCGACCATTGGTCCAGCTACGTCTTCATTGGAGATGCTTGAGCAATTGCTACTTGCAGGGATGAATGTAATTAGGATTAATTCTTCTCATGGAGGCCACTCAGAGCATCAAGAGATTATTGAAAACATACGTAAACTAGATGAAGAATTAGGTTCTCACACTTCGATTCTTGTGGATTTACAAGGCCCTAAATTACGAGTTGGAGAAATTACCGAGGGAGGGATTATGCTGGATGAGGGAGGCGAACTGAAGATCAGTGTGGGCACGGAGATAGGAGTAAGTGGTCAGGTGTATACCGATTATAAAAAATTCGCTATTGATGTGAAGCCAGGTGAACCCGTGCTTCTAGATGATGGAAAGTTGAGACTTGACGTGCTGTCAACTGATGGTGTGTCGGAAGTTATATGTAAGGTGATTTATGGAGGATTATTAACTTCTAGAAAGGGGTTAAACTTACCCGAAACAAAGATTTCTTTACCATGTATTACGGAGAAGGATGAAGAAGATTTGGCCTTCGCATTAAAACAAAACGTAGACTGGATAGGTCTATCATTCGTTAGGAGTCCCGAAGATATCCTTCTGCTAAAGGAGATTATTAAGCGAGAAGATCGCCATGCGAGAATTGTTGCGAAGATCGAAAAGCCCGAGGCGATTACTCACCTTGATGATATTATTGCCGTTTCAGATGCTGTGATGATAGCTCGAGGAGATTTAGGTGTCGAAGTTCCTATGCAAGATGTGCCTCTCCTCCAAAAATCTATTGTCGAGAAATGCCTAACAGCTGGAAAACCTGTAATTGTAGCGACTCAAATGATGGAGTCCATGATTGAAAGTGCTACGCCTACTAGAGCTGAGGTAAATGATGTCGCAAATGCCGTTCTCGATGGAGCTGACGCCGTTATGCTATCCGCGGAGACAAGCGTGGGTAAATACCCCATTCATTCTGTCCAAGCCATGTGTCAGATCATTCAGAAAATGGAGGATAACACTGATAAGGCTTTCAATGAACGACCTCCTTATAATCCTGATGATGAAAGATTCATTACGGATTCGATTTGTTATAATGCATGTAGACTTGCTCGTAGAGCTAAAGCAAGTGCCATTGTCACCATGACATATTCTGGATATACGGCGCAGAGGGTAAGCTCTCAAAGACCGAAGGCTCACATTTTTATGTTTACTTCTAACCGCTTTGTGTTGAGCCAAATGAACTTGGTTTGGGGCGTAGAAACTGTACACTACTCTAAAACCGTCAGCACTGACCACACAATTGCAGATATTAAGTACATCCTATTTAAAGATGGAAAGGTGAAAGATG
>CAWVZZ010000043.1:0-13292 GCA_963934745.1 uncultured Flavobacteriales bacterium
AACAGGCAAGCAACTCGTCCTCACGGCCGACAAGCCACCAGTTGAAATGCAGGGTGTTGAGCAAAGACTTCTTAGCCGCTTTAAGTGGGGGTTAAGTGCTGACCTTCAAACTCCTTCTCTAGAAACCCGAATGGCTATCCTAGAAAAGAAGATGTATGCTGACGGAATTGATATGCCTCGTGAGGTTGTTGAATACCTCGCTTACAGCATCACGACGAATGTTCGTGAATTAGAGGGAGCTCTTATCTCGTTGATCGCTCAAAGCAGCCTCAACAAGAAAGCAATTACTCTCGATCTTGCCCGTCAAATGATAGACAAGTTCGTTAAGAATACGGCTAGAGAGGTAAGCATTGATTACATACAGAAAGTTGTTTGTGATTACTTCGACCTACCTATCGAACTTCTTAAATCTAAGACTCGTAAGAGAGAAATAGTTCAGGCTCGACAAATAGCAATGTATTTCGCTAAGAAGATGACAAAGTCTTCGCTCGCGAACATCGGACTACACTGTGGTGGAAAAGACCACGCTACAGTACTTCACGCTTGCAGAACGGTTAACAACCTCAGCGAGACGGACAAGCACTTTAGAAAGTATCTAGACGACCTAGAGAAAAAGCTAGCAATACACTAACTAAATTTGGGACCTTACATCAAGGTCCCTTTTTTATGTCACATAATCCCATGACTAACTCCACTCCTATCAGGATACTAGCTGTATGCCTCGGCAATATATGTAGATCTCCTATAGCTCATGGCCTTCTCGAACATCACGCGAAAAAAATCGGGCGAGAATTCGTTATCGACTCCGCAGGAACCATAGGCATGCACTCTGGAAGCCAGCCCGACAACCGCTCTATGGAAACCATGCTCGAACACGGAATAGATATCAGTCACCAACGTTCTCGACAATTCCGGCACTACGATTTTGCGGAATTTGACCTCATTCTAGCAATGGACGCGTCTAACTATAGAGACCTTCAAAGTGTAGCAATTAACGAGGAAGAGCTATCTAAAATAATAATGGTGATAGAGGGTACTAATGTCCCAGACCCTTATTATGGTGGTGACGAAGGTTTTGAAAAGGTGTATCAGATGTTAGACGGAGCTATACAGAAGCTGCTGTCAGCTCTAGATAATTAAACTGACAATTAACAAGGTCAGTAATTCAGCTTGCTACTATATTCAGGCAATAACCCTTTGATCTTAGACACCACTTCTAGAAGAGACTCTTTAGATGCTCCACCTGCAGCATTGTAATGGCCACCCCCAGCGAAGTGGTCAGAAGAAAATTCTCTAGCACTAAACTCTCCAACAGATCGGAAGCTCATCTTAACTCTCTCTTCAGACTCTTTTACGAAAACCGCGAAATTCACCCCTTCCACACTCAGCGCTCTGTTAACCAGACCTTCTGTATCTCCTTTCTCATATCCGAACCTAGCTAACTCCTTTAACGAAAGAGAAATAATCGCAGCATGATGCTCTGGGAAAACTTCGAGCTTTTCGGTTAATGCGTAGCCTACAAGCTTCAACTGCCCCTCTCTATTGTTATCATAAACTCTTGAATGTATATCGGCGTGATCTATTCCCGTTTCGCAAAGAGCGGCGGCTATCCTATGTGTCCGTGGAGTTACAGAGGGGAATCTGAACGAACCACTGTCCGTCATTATCCCACAATAAAGGCAAGCTGCTGAAGCTGATGACAATTCTTCTTCTTCTCCCCAACGCTCGATTAACCTATAAACCATCTCCGCTGTAGAGCAGCTCTTTTCGTCTGAAAACATCATGTCGACAAAGTCAGATGGCTGCTGATGATGATCTATCATTACCTTGAAAGCGTCGCTGTTCTCGAGAGCGTTTTGCATCGCGCCCACCCTGGATGAGTCGTTGTAATCCAAAACGAATATAACATCAGCCTCGCCTAACAAAGCCTCAGCTTTATCAGGTGTTGCAGAGTGGAGAACTATATCATCCTTGCCACTCATCCAACTGATAAATCCAGGGAATTCATCTGGGAGCACAACTGTAGCATTTACCCCATGCTCCTTCAGATGATTCCAAAGAGCCAAGCACGAGCCTACTGCATCTCCATCTGGAGATCTATGACCAGTGAGAACAACTCTCACTGATGTGGCAAGCCTCTCCTTTAATTCAATTGCTAAATCTCCAGCAAAAACATCTATAAAAACATCCTTTGACTCCATACCCGAAATATATACCTTTAAGCCATGATTAGAAACCTCCTTTTATGTTTGTTTATCGCAAGTTCTACCCATGATATTCACTTTTCAAAATCATTTATATATTACAACCCCGATTCACGTGCTCTTCACACTGTTATTAATGTCTTTACAGACGATTTAGAACATGCAATCGAAATACAGCACGAAGAATTAGACCTTGAAATAGGCTCAGACAACCAACACATCCTCACCGACTCTCTTGTAAGCGATTATATCCTCAACAACTTCAAATTCACAAACAACCACCTAAACATCCCCATAAACTTCATAGGACTTGAATACGATTACGACATCATTTACCTATACCTTGAATCTGACACCTTTGACATAAACGCCCCCAACACTCTAGAAGTCTCATTGTTTTTCGAGATCTTTGACGATCAGGAAAATGTTGTTGACTATGAAGCAGGAATACTTAAGCAAGGACTCATGTTCACTTCACGAGACAGAAAGATTGAACTAAACATCTTTAAATAACTTCTGTACAATATGACGAGCATGAGAAAAGCTGAAAAAGTTACATACATAATTAAAGAGCTAGAAAAGCTATACTCTGAGACTCCTATCCCATTAGACCACACCGACCCGTACACCCTGTTAATTGCCGTGCTGCTTTCTGCTCAATGCACAGACAAAAGAGTAAACACGGTAACTCCTGAACTTTTCACCATGGCTTCTACTCCAGAACTAATGGTTCTTAAGGACGTCGAAGAGATTAAACTCATCATCAGACCTTGCGGTCTTTCTCCGAAGAAGTCTGCTGCGATTCATCGACTCTCAGAGATGTTACTCGAATTTCACAACGGAAAGGTCCCTGCTGATTTTGAGAAACTTGAAGCTCTACCCGGAGTAGGCCATAAAACTGCTTCAGTCGTTATGGCACAAGCCTTCGGAATACCGGCCTTCCCTGTTGACACACATATTCATAGACTGATGACACGCTGGGGACTTACGAACGGGAAAAACGTTATCACAACAGAAAAAGACGCTAAGAGATTGTTCCCCGAAAAATTATGGAATAAACTACACCTCCAAATAATATTCTACGGCCGAGAGTATAGCCCCGCTAGAGGCTGGAGTCTAGATCGTGACTATATCACGAAAGCAGTAAACGATTAAATCCTATTCAGCGTCAGGAGCGAACTTTGATATCACTTCCATGCTGACCCCTGTGTTTGAGAACCCACCATCGTGGAATAGATTCTGCATGGTCACGTATCTGGTAAGGTCGCTGAACAGAGTCACGCAGTAATCTGCACAAGCAAGTGCATCAGCGTTCCCTAGTGGAGACATTGATTCTGAGTATGCAATGAACTCATCGAATCCCTTTACGCCAGAACCGGCTGTGGTTATAGTAGGTGACTGCGAGATCGTGTTTACCCTCACTTTATTTGCAATACCGTAGTGGTACCCAAAAGACCTAGTAATGCTTTCGAGCAGAGATTTAGCATCTGCCATATCACCGTAATCCGGAAAGGTTCTTTGAGCCGCGATGTATGTTAGGGCCACAACTGAACCCCATTCATTTAAGGCGTCTAGCTTCTTTGCCGTCGCTAACGTCTTGTGGAGTGAAATAGCGCTAACATCTAGAGTGGTTTGCAGAAACTTGTAGTTAAGATCCGTATAATGTCTCCCCTTCCTAACATTAGGACTCATACCTATGCTGTGAAGCACGAAATCGATTTTACCACCGAAATGCTCCATAGCTCCTTCGAATAGGTTTTGAAGGTCCTCTTCACTTGTCGCGTCAGCAGGAATCACAAGAGCGTCATTGCATTTAGCGGCGAGCTCATTAATGGTGCCCATGCGCATAGCAATCGGTGCATTTGTAAGGACTATCTCAGCTCCTTGAGCTACAGCCTGTTCGGCTACTTTCCAGGCTATCGACATGTCATTAAGAGCACCGAATATTATGCCTTTCTTTCCTTTCAATAAATCTTGAGCCATGGTGATTTGAGCTTTAATTAGATGCGAAAGTTAGGGAGATGTGTCTAATTGACAACGGAATTATGAAAAGTGATATCCACACTCTAGCGTTCAATCATAGTTAATCTTCAGGCAGGATTTTACCGGGATTCAATATACCCTTAGGGTCAAGAGCCGTTTTTATAGCCTTCATCGCTTTGAGGTGTGCTTTAGAACAAACCAGATGCATGTATGGTGTTTGGACTAAACCTATCCCATGCTCACCACTCAACGTACCGCCTAAAGCTTTTACTTCAGTAAATATCTCAGCTATGGCTTGAGGTAATTTTTTATCCCAAAACTCGTCACTCAACTCATCCCTTAAAATATTTACGTGGAGGTTTCCATCTCCAGCATGCCCGTAACATATAGATCTAAACCCATAGTCATCGCCTATGCGCTTTACCGAAGCTAACAGCTGCGGCAAGCAACCTCTTGGCACGACTGTGTCCTCTTCCTTATAAATACTCTCTGCTTTTACCGCCTCCCCCATTCTCCTTCTCAAATACCAAAGCTTATCCTGTTCGGATGATGATGTTGCAAACAAAATATCCCCACACTTAAGAGCTTCGAAAATAGGCAACATCTTCTCGCATTGTGGCATTAAAGCAGACTCTTCAAAACCGTCCGCTTCGACTAATAAATAAGCTTTGTAGGAGTTGTTTAAATCGAGATCGAAGTTGCCGGTGAAGGTTTGGGTTAGAGCGAGAGCATCCTTCTCCATAAACTCCATCGCACTAGGTATAACTCCTGCCTGGAACACCTTTGCAACAGCCTCACATGCTGACTCCGCAGTATGAAATGGAACTAACATCAGGGCCTGAAACTTAGGCAGCGGCAGTAACTTTAGAGTAGCCTGAGTGATGATTCCTAACGTTCCCTCACTTCCCACCATTAACCCCGTGAGGTTGTATCCTGTACTGTTTTTCAATGTGTTCGCGCCCGTCTCAATTATAGAGCCGTCTGCTAGCACTACTTCTAAGTTGAGTACCCAGTCTTTAGTGACTCCATATTTCACAGCTCTAGGCCCCCCGCTATTCTCAGCTAAATTCCCACCTAAAGTACAGGTTCCTTTAGAGGCTGGATCAACGGCGTAGAACAAGTTTTTTTCAGCCACTGCATTCTGAAGTACTTCTGTAATTACCCCAGGTTGAACTATGGCTTGGTGGTTAATCTCATCGATTTTAAGGATTTTATTCATCCTTCTCAAGGAAAGAGCAAGTCCACCATTAACGGCCAAAGCTCCGCCACTCAAACCCGTTCTAGCTCCTGCGGCAGTAACAGGAATATTGTTTTTATGTGCTGCTTTAACTAGGGCGCTTACCTCTTCGGCTGAAACAGGCTCGGCCACAACACAAGGCCTGTAATACAAATCCTCTGTCTCATCCCTAGAATGCAGTGACAACACCTCATCACTTTCATGCAACCTGTCGGAAGAAATTATATGAGAAAAAATTGTATAAATGCTATCAGACATGGATCACTTACTATCTTGTACGCTGTCAAAATTAACTGCAATTACTATGATACGAAAATTAACTTATTCACTGATTACCCTGATTTTTTTAGGCTCGCTATTAACATCGTCAACTTTCGCTCAATCTACATACTCTAATGAAAAGATTTGGGGTGGGGAGTTTTGGGCAGAATCAGTCTGGGGTATACGATCTATGTCTAACGGCTCGAGCTACACGATACTTGACAGGACTAGCGATGAAGGCTCAACAATCGATCAGTATTCTTATAAGTCAGGCAAATACATTAAGACCATTGCCTCTTCACTATCTGCCTTCGACGAGGCTCGTGAGAGTATTAGTGGGTATACATTCAGTGATGATGAGAGATTCATCCTCCTAACTACCGCTGAAGAAGGTATTTACAGGCACTCGTTCTATGCTAATTATTATATCTACGATACTAAGTCCGGTGAGGAATCTAAACCATTAACAGACTTTACTAAAGGTAAACAGCGACTTGCTACCTTCTCTCCAGCAGCTGATAAAGTAGCTTTCGTCCGCGATAACAACATCTTTATCGCAAACCTTATAGACGGGTCTGAGAAACAAGTGACTTTTGACGGTGCCACCAACTCCATCATTAACGGTGCGACTGACTGGGTATATGAGGAAGAATTCGGTGACGATCGCGGCCTGAAGTGGTCAAGTGATGGATCTAGACTGGCATTCTATCGATTTGACGAATCTGCAGTCCGTGAATTCCATATGCCCACTTACGGCTCCCTATACCCTGAGTTATATACCTTTAAATACCCAAAGGCCGGAGAGGAAAATAGTACTGTTGAAGTTTTCATACACGATGTAGAAACCGGAATTAACCATGGGGTGGCAGTGCCTAAGAGTGCTCATTACATACCGAGGTTCTTTTGGACTAAAGACACCGAGACTTTATGCATCTTAACCATGAATAGGCACCAGAACGACCTCAGGTTCCTCATCA
Organism: uncultured Flavobacteriales bacterium; assembly: GCA_963934745.1. Classification (GTDB taxonomy): domain Bacteria; phylum Bacteroidota; class Bacteroidia; order Flavobacteriales_D; family Sanyastnellaceae; genus UBA974. The sequence continues at coordinate 6,663 of CAWVZZ010000043.1, forward strand.
CAGAAGGCGAGTTCCCTAACAATAGAGTCGGCACGAAAGAGATCTTTAAGGAGTCATGCAGTACGTACATCGACATTCACGATAATTTGATTTTCCTTAAAGACGGCAAGTCATTCCTTTGGACGAGTGAGCGGAACGGATATAACCATGTATACAAATTCGGGTTTGATGGGACTACAACACAACTCACAGATGGTGAATGGGACGTGATAGAATTTATCGGCTACGACTCTAAGAAAAATACTATACATTTCAGCTCGTCTATGTTCGGCGCAACCCAAAAGCACATACACAGTGTTGATATGAAAGGCAACATAACCACCATAGATAAAACGAAAGGGCATCACGGAGCGGCCTTTTCGTCTAACTATTCATATAGCATTCACAACCACAGCGATGCTAACACTCCACCGATATACACTCTCAGAAATAGCAAAGGGAATGTGTTAAGGAATATTGTTGAAAACGATGACCTGGCAAGTAAACTAGATTCTTATGAGTACTCAGAAAAAACATTCTTCACTTTTGAAAATCACACTGAGGAAGAATTAAACTGCTGGATGATATTACCGCATGATTTCGATGAAGCTAAAGAATATCCAGTGTACGTAGCAATTTACGGTGGTCCAGGAGTAAATACAGTTTTAGACAGCTGGGGCGGCACTACTTTTATGTGGCATCAATACCTAGCTCAAGAGGGCTACATCGTTGCTTCTGTTGATCCTAGAGGCACACCTAATAGAGGACGTAAATTCGAGCACAGTACATATAAGAAGCTAGGAAAGCTTGAAACTGCAGACTTTATCGATTTCGCAAAATATCTAGGTTCACAGAGCTATATCGACAAAGAGCGAATAGGAATACAAGGCTGGAGTTATGGGGGGTTTGAAACACTTCTTTGCATGACTAAAGGAGCACATGTATTCAATGCGGGGATATCCGTGGCGCCTGTATCTAACTGGAGATATTACGACACCATCTACACTGAGAGATTTATGCAAACGCCACAGGAGAACCCGGATGGTTACGACGATAATAGCCCCGTCAATCACGCTGAAAAACTTGAAGGAGAGCTTCTACTTATCCACGGGTCAGGCGACGATAACGTACACTTCCAAAACTCAATGGAGATGGTAAACGCTCTAATTGCAGCTGATAAAGACTTTGACTTTTTTGCTTATCCAGACAGAAACCACGGCATCTACGGTGGAAATACTAGAATACATCTATTTAATATGATGATGGATTTTGTGAAAGATAATTTCTAAGTCTAACCTTACGTATCGTACTAAACGAAATCGGGGTGGCCTTGCATTTGCAAAGCCACCCCGATTATTTATTTCAGTTAATTTCTAACTCGCTTCCGTTTGTAGAGTCCCTAAAGCTGATGATGAGGAAGTTGAAGGCGATGGGAATACTCATGCTTCCGTTTCCTCATCCTCTACTCCGTGAGTCAAAGCCTCAAGCTTAGGTCTTAGTATTAATACGATAACGCCTATGGTTACACATGTTAAAGCAATACCTGTAAATATTGTAAACTCGCCTAAAGTTGAAGACCACTCACCTAAGAGACCCGCGAGCTTACTACCGAAGCCCGTCATTGCAAAGTAGATACCCATCATGATAGAAGCGTATTTCACAGGAGCAAGCTTGGTAACGAATGACAATGCTACTGGAGACAAGCAAAGCTCACCTATAGTGTGGAATAAGTATGCAAACACTAACCAGTACATAGCTGAACTTCCAGTCGCTTCGAACTGAGCCGTCGCTCCAGACATAAAGAAGAATCCAACGCCCATAATGATTAATCCTACAATCATTTTAAATAGAGAGGTAGAAACAGGGAGCTTTAGTGGGTAACCTAATTTAGAAAGCCACTGACCCTTTAGCTTTCTATTAGCCCAAAACAAAGCAACTGACGTTCCAAAGAAGATGATGAACATCGCATTGATAGACTGAAACCATGAGGCAGGCACTTGCCAATTACCCAAAAATCTATCCGTATTCTCCATTGTATAAATATTCATCAAACCTCCCGCCTGTTCAAATGCTCCCCAGAACAGTATCACTAAAAGAAATGAGATCAAAAGCACTCCAACTCTATCCTTCTCCACTTTAGTAAGCGGAGCTTTCATCACCTCTTTACTACTCTTAGAATCTCCCAAATAGTTCCCCACTTGACTTAGGTACTTAAGACCAAATACATACTGCAACACCCCTAAAGCCATTCCTATACCAGCGAGACCGAATCCATAGTGCCAGCCATAAACCTCACCTACGTAACCTACGATTAAACTCGATAAAAAAGCGCCGACATTAATTCCAATATAGAAAATAGTAAATCCTTTATCTCTTCTGATATCTCCTTGCTTATACAAACCTCCAACCATCGTTGAGATATTAGGCTTTAACATACCTACTCCTAATACAATAAAAACAAGACCAGCGTAGAAAGCCCACATTTGTTCAATAGCAAGAGTACTGTGACCTATTAAAAGCATTAATCCACCTATGAGTACGGATCTCTTTTGGCCTAAAAACTTATCGGCTATATACCCTCCAGGAACAGACATAACATAAACCATCATCGTATACCATCCGTATAAAGCAAGGGCCTCTCCATCTGTCCAGCCCAACCCAGGATTATCCCCTTGGGACTCAGAAATTAAATACAACACAAGTATAGCACGCATTCCATAGTATGAAAAGCGTTCCCACATTTCTGTGAAAAACAAAACGTAAAGACCTACTGGGTGTCCAAATAGTTCTTTCTGATGGTCCTTAATTGCTGTTGAAGACATAGTTCTTAGTTTTAATTACGGCGCAAAATACAACTATGATTTTAATTAACATCTACCTTCTATTTCTTTACGTAAATTGCACGAAAATTAATGCGCGATGAAAGTCTTCATTATCTCTACAATACTGTGTTTGGGTTTCACCTTCACCACATTTGCTCAAGAAGCGAAAATTAATTGGATGACTATTGAAGAAGTCACTGTGGCGATGAAGAAAGAGCCTAGAAATGTGATGATTGATGTTTATACTTCATGGTGCGGACCCTGTAAAAGCATGATGGCTAACACCTTCACTAACAAGAACCTCATTAAGTATGTAAATAAAAACTACTACGCGGTGAAGCTTAACGCTGAAGCTCCTGAGCCTATCGTGTTTCTAGGTAAGACATACTCTAATCCAACTTATGACCCGAATAAAAAAGGTAGAAACGGAGTTCATGAATTATCAAGATATTTTAAAGTAAGTGCATACCCTACAATAGTGTACTTAGATGAAGAAATGAAAATCATCACCGCTAATTCTGGTTATAAGCAGCCACAACAATTAGAGGTTATGCTCAAATTCTTTAATGATGTTTTCTCTCGTGATATACCAAGCGAAAATGTTCAATCTATATGGGATAATTACAATTCAAGCTTCACGGGAACCTGGTAGATTTACGCACTTGATTTATAGTAAAAGACACACTATCTTTGCAATCCGCTTTTCTGAGCATTTACAGAAATCAACCGCTAAAACTAAAGGCCTTTAACATGAGTGAAACTGCACGCCTAATACTCGACGGACAAGAAATTGAACTACCTGTTATCACAGGCTCTGAGAATGAGAAGGCGCTGGATATCAGCAAGTTGCGAGCTACAACGGGTTACATCACAATTGACCCAGGATTTAAGAATACTGGATCTACATTGAGTGCCATTACTTATTTAGATGGTGAAAATGGAATACTTAGATATAGAGGGTATGCTATTGAGGAATTAGCAGAAAACGCTTCTTTCTTAGAGGTTTCTTACTTACTTGTTTATGGTGAATTGCCGAATACTGAAGAATTAGCTTACTTCAGTGAGTCAATAACTAACCACACTTTATTGCATGAGAACATGAAGCGTTTCTTCGAAGCGTTTCCTCAGAATGCTCACCCTATGGGTATGCTTAGCTCTATGATATCGAGCTTATCAACTTTCTATCCTGAATCTCAAGAACAAAATCGTTCTGTCACTGATATTGAGAAGACGATTCACCGAATAATTGCTAAGCTACCAACACTAGCCGCTCAGGCTTACAAGCACAACAAGGGCTTACCAACTATGTACCCGGATAATTCACTCAGCTACGAGGGAAACTTCCTTCATATGATGTTCGGATTGCCTACAACGGAATACACAGTTAATCCCATCGTTGAAAAAGCGTTAAACAAACTTCTTATTCTACACGCTGATCACGAGCAGAATTGCTCAACAGCTACCGTAAGAGTCGTGGGCTCATCACAAGCAAACCTTTACAGCTCTATATCTGCTGGAATCGCAGCACTATGGGGGCCTCTTCACGGAGGAGCTAACCAAGCAGTGATAGAAATGCTAGAGCAAATCAAGCAAGATGGAGGCGGATTAGAAAAGTGGATCGCAAAAGCTAAAGACAAGAATGATAGTTTCCGTTTAATGGGATTCGGTCATAGAGTGTACAAAAACTTCGATCCTAGAGCAACTATCATCAAGCAAGCTGCTGATGAAGTCCTTGAAGCATTAGGAGTTAATGACCCAATCCTCGATATCGCAAAGGAATTAGAGAAGGTAGCCTTACACGATGAATACTTCATAGAGAGAGGCCTCTACCCTAACGTAGATTTCTACAGTGGAATAATTTACCGCGCACTAGGTATACCTACTGAAATGTTCACTGTAATGTTCGCATTAGGTCGTTTACCAGGTTGGATAGGTCAATGGAAAGAGATGGTTGAGCATTCTGCTCCAATCGGTCGTCCTAGACAAGTTTACACTGGCTCTACATCTAGACCCTATGTAGCTCTAACTGAAAGATAGTTTTATGCAAGGATTCGTAAAATCAGAGTTACTAAATGGTATTTGCACCATAGAGTTTTACCATCCCGCTTCAAATAGTCTGCCTGGAGTAATATTAGCTTCTATTGCTGACGCAGTTAAATCTGCTGGCGAAGATGATCTTACGTCTGTAATTATATTAAAATCTTCTGGTGACAGAGCTTTTTGCGCGGGTGCAAGTTTCGATGAGTTAATCGCGATAAGTAATGAAGCCGAGGGGTTAAACTTCTTTAGTGGTTTTGCTAACGTAATTAATGCAATACGCACTTGCCCCAAATTCGTTATAGGACGTGTCCAGGGCAAAGCAGTAGGTGGTGGAGTGGGATTAGCGGCGGCCGTAGACCATTGTTTCGCTACAAAACACGCATCAGTTAAGCTATCTGAACTTGCCATAGGCATAGGACCTTTCGTTGTAGGACCGGCTGTTGAGAGAAAACTTGGCACTTCTGGCTTTGCTCAACTAACTATTGATGCTGCTTCCTGGAAGTCGGCAAATTGGGCAGCTCAATACGGATTGTATACCGAAGTGTTTGAAACATCCGAAGAAATGGACGTTGCCATTTCTTCCCTAGCCAATGAACTGTCTCATAGCTCCCCAGAAGCGATGAGAGAACTTAAAACAGTTTTATGGAAAGGGACAGAGGAATGGGACAATCTGCTTATAGAAAGAGCTGCTATATCAGGAAGGTTAGTCTTAAGTGACTTCACGAGGAATGCAATAGCCGAGTTTAAAAAATAACTTCCTCTACACTGTTTTTTTTGCATTAAAAAAGCCCGACTCGCAATGAGCCGGGCTTCTCTATTATGTAATAATTATTATCTCATTATCGATAGTCTTCTAACCGAAGCGCCTTCTTTATTGCTCAACATAATCGAGTATGTTCCAGAAGCAAGATTAGAAAGGTTCATCGTTGTAGATCCTTGCACTACGTTTATCTGAGTTGTGTAAACAACTCTACCGACTCCATCAATCACCTTAACAGTAACATCATCAAATGTGCCAGGCAATTGTAAAGTCACATTTCCATTAGTTGGATTTGGATACATCCCGAACGCAAGTGGATCAATGTCTATTACACCATCAAGAAGAACGATAACTTCAACAGATGCTGTACATCCGTTTTCGTCAGTAACTGTAACTACGTATGTACCATCAGCAAGAGCCTCTGGAGCTACTTCGTTACCGTCAGTATCAGCCCAAACAATCTCGTAGTCACCAGTACCACCTTCAGCAGTAGCTGTTCCTTCACCTAACGTCGCAGCAGTTGCATCTGTAGCAGAAGCTGTAATCGTCAATTCGTCTGGCTCATTCATAGTAAAGATCTCACCAAAAACATAGCAATTGTTATCATCCAAAGCTTCTATTTGCAAGTTCCCTATTGCAGTAGATGTAAATAATCCTGTGGTGTTACTCTCAAACCCCAATTTGAATGTAACCTCACCTATTCCTCCTGTAGCTGTTGCCTGTATCGTTCCTTCACCACCAAAGCAAAGAGGTTCAACAATCTCAACAGAAATTACTAAGAAGCAACAAGAACCATCATCTATAGTAGCATCAGCATCGTAGTTGTTTGCATTTTCATCTGTACAACCAGCACATGAATCATAATCACATGAACCATCATCATCAGTTGCGTCAGCGTTGTAGTTACAAGCATCCATATCTGTACAGCCCCCCACTTCGAATTCATCACAAACCCCATCCATGTCAGCATCGTTCAAGCAGTTGCCTGCACAGTCGTAGTACATTTCTGCGTACCAGCATGACTCATCT
>CAWVZZ010000044.1:0-13279 GCA_963934745.1 uncultured Flavobacteriales bacterium
ACATCCTTAAGAAAATCCTCGAGACGCATCCTTAAGTCAGCACCCTTTGGCAGCCAAAGTGGCAACCCTTGACCTACTTTCTCACTGAAATGAAACAAGTCTAGCTCTTTACCTAATTTTCTGTGATCTCTAGCTTTCGCTTGTTCAACTAATTCAAGGTATTCCGTCAGTTCCTTCTTTTTAGGAAATGTAATGCCGTAAACTCGAGTTAGCTGTTTATTGTTTTCATCTCCCTTCCAATATGCACCAGCTATAGCAGTGATCTTAGCAGCCTTTACAAATCCTGTGTGAGGAATATGAGGGCCTTTACATAAATCCGTGAATCCTCCCTGTGTGTACATAGAAATATCACCATCCTCTATTCTCTCTAGTAGATCAAGCTTGTACTCATCTCCTTTTTCCTCAAAATACTTAATAGCATCTGCCTTACTTAGTTCTCTGCGAATAAATTTGTTTTTTTCCTTTGCTAACTCTAGCATTTTCTTCTCAACGGCAGGAATATGACCATCCGTGAAGGTGTGCTCTCCGAAATCCACGTCGTAATAAAACCCAAATTCAACGGGTGGTCCAACCCAGAATTTAATACCATCGAACATCGTCTCCAAGGCTTCTGCTAGAAGATGTGCTGAACTATGCCACATAGTATTCTTTCCTTCCTGATCACGCCAGGTTAGAAGCTTCAATGTCGAAGATTCTGTTATAGGTCGTTGAGAATCTATTACCTCCCCAGCAACCTCAGCTGCAAGAACGTTACGAGCCAAGCCCTCGCTTATCCCCATCGCAATATCTAGAGCCGTAGTTCCAGCCTCTACTTTTTTTACAGACCCATCGGGTAATGTGATATCAATCATGACGCGCAAAGATAACTCGTGGAGGGGCCTAGAGCTTACTTAACTCTTACTTTTTCCCAAGATTTTACTTGCCAATATATCGTCGCTTCTGCGACTTTAATATCAAGAGAATCTAACACCACAGATGTAAGGGTAAATGAAGCGACACCATTAGTAGATATGTCAGACCTAACTGCCCGCAACTGCCCGTCTCCCCAGGAACTATAAGCTGTGCAACCACCTTTAGGTCTCCTTAAATAATCAACCTCTAGCCTACCCATTATTAGACGGTACTGAGTGATATCGAATGCTTCAAGTACGTTGAGTCCTGAAACGAATTCTGCTGCAGTAGCCATTGCACAAGCGTGCATGGTGCCAAGGTGATTTCTGTTACGTCTGCGGTCAGGTAGATTCACCAGACACTTTTCTGAACTTATCTTTATAACAGAAATTCTATGAGGTCTATTAAAAGGAATAATCTCCTGCATAATTCGACTAAGCAGGGCAGGCTTACCTGATTTGGCTCTAGCTATTAGCTTTGATACGTACTGAGTGCTACTATGCATCATCCATTAGTATTTTTACTTAACAAGGCGTCTTCCATAGCTTTTTTAATATTAGGCCTAAAATAGCCAGGACCCTTCATGATCTTTCCGTCTTCACGTAAAATAGGAAGGCCATCTTCTCCAAGCTTTGACATATTAGAAGCTTGTATTTCTAGAAAAACATCTTCTATCACATCATGCATACCATGACGCAATATGGTTCCGCAAAGGATGTACAACTGATCGCCTAAAGCATCTGCGATTTCTACCATATCTCCAGCTTTGGCAGCCTCTAAATACTCATCATTCTCCTCGGCCATCAACCTGTGACGTAGTAAGGAATCCTTCTCAGACAGTGATGAATTAGGCTCATCAGAATTAGGGATCTTAAAAGAGTCGTGAAATGTTCTCACATCTGAGATGACATTTTGGAGGGATAAATTATTTTCCATAACTCGAAAGTCAGCTCTAAAGCACCAATAGCCAAAAACACAACGAAGATGTTTCCCAACAATTCTTAACAAGATTTAAATCTTACAACTACCTATGAAGCGATCGGAAAAGGTATTTTAGCCTTCTAAATTTTTACAGATGATAGAAACTGCTCCAGACATCCAACAACTGAACGAGAAGGTTGAGAAAGCAAGTCGCATAACAGATGCCATTAAGGCTGAAATGGGTAAGGTTATTATAGGCCAAACCCAAATGATAGACAAGCTACTCATAGGGTTGCTAGCTAATGGACACATTCTCCTAGAGGGTGTGCCTGGACTAGCCAAAACACTCGCCATTAATAGCTTGAGCAAGTGCATTGAAGCTGATTTTAGTCGCATTCAATTCACCCCTGACCTATTACCTGCAGATGTGGTAGGGACCATGATCTATAATCCGAAGAAGGAAAGTTTCTCCGTTAAAAAGGGGCCTATTTTCGCCAACTTCGTTTTAGCCGATGAGATTAACCGTGCACCAGCTAAGGTTCAAAGTGCGCTACTTGAAGCCATGCAGGAAAGGCAGGTAACGATAGGAAACGAGACTTTTATAGTCCCAGATCCGTTTTTAGTACTAGCAACGCAGAACCCCGTAGAGCAAGAGGGTACATACCCATTGCCGGAGGCTCAGGTAGATAGATTTTTACTGAAGGTCGTGATAGGATATCCTACTAAAGAAGAAGAGCAGGTGATAATGAGAGCGAATCTGCAAGTAGGCGGACTGCCTAAACCTTCAGTAGTGGTTAGTACGAAAGAAATTTTAGAAGCTAGAGAACTTGTGAGCTCGATATATATGGACGAGAAGGTGGAGAGATACATTATTGATCTGGTGTTTGCCACTAGATCTCCTGAAAATGTAGGGCTCGGTCACTTGAGTGAACTCATCAGTTTCGGAGCATCGCCGAGAGCTAGTATAGGACTGGGGCTTGCGTCTAAAGCAAATGCATTCCTGAACCACAGAGGATACGTAACGCCTGAGGATGTTAGGGCTGTAGCTATGGATGTAATGAGACACAGGGTAGGATTGACATTTGAGGCTGAGGCTGAGAACATTACTCAGGAACAAATAGTGACTGAGATTATGGACATGATAATAGTGCCTTAGGGAATTACATGGACACTTCTGAACTTTTAAAGAGAGTAAGGCGTGTTGAGATTAAATCTCGCGGGCTGAGTGACCGGATTTTCTCCGGTTCGTACCATAGTGCCTTTAAGGGTCGAGGAATGGCATTCAGCGAGAATAGAGAGTACCAACATGGTGATGAGGTGAGGTCTATAAATTGGAATGTTACCGCCAGGATGGGGACACCGTATTTAAAGGTGTTTGAGGAAGAAAGAGAGCTAACAGTGTTTATTATAGCGGACATAAGTGGCTCTATCGACCTAGGCACAAGGGGCTCAACAAAGAGAGACAGTATAACTGAATTGGCGGCTGTTTTGGGCTTTAGCGCTCTAGGAAATAACGATAAAGTCGGAGCTATTCTCTTCTCAGATAAAATCGAGAAATTTATTCCCCCTAAAAAAGGAAGGTCGCACGTGTTGAGGATAATAAGGGAGCTACTTGATGTTAAATCTGAGGGCGCAGGTACAGATGTTACAGCTGCATTGGGACACTTTCTTTCGGCAATGAAAAAACGTACAGTTGCATTTTTACTGAGCGACTTTAGGGATGATGGGTTTGAGCAGCTTTTGAAAAGGGCAGGAAGAAAACATGATTTTGTGGCCTTAAGACTAGACGATCCTATTGACAAAGAGATTCCAAATGTAGGATTTTTACCTATAAAAGATCCTGAAACAGATAAGGAAGATTGGATATGGAGTTCTTCGAAAAAAGCGAGAACGAAATACAAAGCAGCAGAATTAAAAAGGTGTGACGCACTGGATAAGATGTTTTCAAGGGCGGGTATAGACCATACCGTGATAAGAACTGACAGGGATTTCGTGAAACCATTAATGCAATTATTTGATAGACGTGGGTAAGTACTATAGAAATATCATCTGTACTTGGGCCCTAGCAATAATTGCTACTGGGCTTTACTCACAAATAACCTTCTCATCGGATACTAACCTGATAAGCTGGGGTGAAAGAGCTACAATAACTGCACGAATGGGTTTTGCTGTCATTAATGATAGCCTTAGAACTGACGAGCTGCCTAACTGGACAGACACTATACCCGGTGGATGGGAAATAATATCCATGGTAGGTCCGGACACCATTTCTCCTTCTGAATTAGATCCAGAGAGTTGGAATTATGTCGTCGAGAAAACTTGGGTGGTGACTGCTTTTGATTCTAGTCAAATTGATTTGCCAGGCCTTAGCCTTAGCGTGACACCGACAAGAACAGCGAATTCTAAAGATTTAATAAATCATGCGGACATATATAACGTCGAGTGGACAACCTCTGAAAACATTAGGCGCTGGGCACCACTAGCGGTTTGGTTATTACTAGGCATTTGTGTGGTCGTGATTTTGTGGTTTGGGATAGAGAAAGTGAAAAGAGGAAATAAATCTGAGAAGGAAGAAAAGAAGAAAGAGGTAATTCCTGCACATATCACTGCGCTCAAAGAACTCAAGGAATTAAAGCTAAGAGAGGCATGGAAAAAAGGCGACGGGAAGACTTTTCAAGTTCAATTGAGTGAAATAATCAGAACTTATATAGATGCTAAATTCAAAGTTAAATCACTTGATAAAACCTCGGGCGAAGCTGTTAAAATTATTAATCTATTAGGAGTTAGCGAGGGCGAAAAACAGGGATTGATCGCCGCGCTTTTAACTGGAGACCAAATCAAATTCGCGAAATTTACGGCTGCCACTGACTTACATGAAAAATCCCTAAACACATGCATTTCATTCGTTGAAAGCACTTGGGAGGAAGATGGAGATGACAATAACAAAGAGAACGGAGATGAAGTGGCTTAAGGTTTTACCACCACATATCATTGCTCTCATCGCTGTAATTATTATAGGGGTAAATGCCGATTTAAATTACGAATGGTATAGTCACCGCGCTCTGTATTTGCTGCCTATTACGGCATTATTTGTTGCGTTTAGATATTTCTCCAAAGGGCGTTTAGGATCATTACGCGCATCGATAAACACAACACCAAACGAGGATAATTTACTTGGGTATTTTTCTAATTTTTGGATAACTGAATTTCCGCATGCTATAAGAACATTTGCCATAGGTATGCTTGTGATTGCGCTTGCACGTCCACAATCTTCCGACAGCGTAGAGGATATGACTAGTGAAGGTATAGACCTCGTACTAGCAATAGATGTGAGTCATTCTATGCTTAGCCAAGACTTCAAACCCAATCGACTTGAAAGGTCAAAAATTGTTGCAATAGAATTTATAGACGCACGTCCTCACGACAGGATAGGTGTCGTAGCATATGAGGGCGAGGCATTTACTCAAGTGCCTGTCACATCTGATCACGTGGTGGTGAAAAACGGTATCCTGGATCTGCAGCCCGGCTTACTTGAAGGTGGAACGGCTATAGGCATGGGACTTGCTACCGCTGTTAATAGGTTAAGGAATTCACAAGCTGAGAGCAGGGTGATTATTCTCCTCACAGATGGTATGAATAATGCAGGCCAAATAGACCCAGGTGATGCCGCACAACTTGCAGAACTAAATAATATTCGCATATATACCATTGGTGTAGGAACTATAGGAAAAGCAAAGAGCCCGGTAGCCTTTAGCGGCAATGGATACAAGTATGACTGGGTGGATGTGAAAATTGATGAGGACGTATTAATGGAAATAGCCGACAGAACTGGAGGGAAGTATTTTAGAGCAACTAATGCCGAAAAACTTTCTAGCATTTATAGCGAAATAGACGAACTAGAGAAGACTCGTTTTAACGTAATAAAATACCAACGTAAAACCGAGGCCTACCTTCCATTTTTATTAGTGGCGTTAATTTCTCTTTTGCTAGAAAAAACATTGCGATTAACCTTGATACGCTCGCTATCATGAAACAGCTAAAACCCATAATTCTAGGTTTAATCATAGCTGAAATTGTTTTTTGGGTAATTGTGGGCGCTATAACTATCGTATTACATGAATTCGCACCGCATTTAGAGTGGAGTAAAATGGAATGGCTGATACTAGTTGCCATTCTGCCATTCTTAAGTATAGCGTTCGCAATACACATAAATTGGAAGATTGGGTCATCTAAAAAACTTGCGGATACTAACTTACTAAAAGGTGTACTCACGAAGTTTTCGCCGAGGCGAGATACATGGAGATTTTTAGTGTGGCGCCTGGCTGTTTCCATGACTCTTGTCGCTGTTTTGGGGCCAAAAGTTGGCAGCAAGCTCGTAGAAGTAGAATCTAAGGGGTCTGACATCATAATTGCCATAGATGTCAGCAACAGCATGATGGCAGAAGACTTAGGACCTTCGCGTTTAGCTATTGCAACCCAAACCGTTGAGCGAATTATCTCAAAACTAGGTTCTGATAGATTAGGGCTAGTCGTTTTTGCAGGTGAAGCCTTCATTCAATGTCCACTTACATCTGATTATAATTCGCTTAAGACCTACCTCAATTCCGTCAGCCCCAACCTCATCACCACACAGGGAACAGCAATTGGAGAAGCTATAGACATTTCACTCAAGGCATTTGAAAACGCACCCGAGAATGGGAGGAGCATCTTAATTCTAACTGACGGCGAAAATCACGAAGACGATCCAGTAGCAGCAGCCGCGAGAGCAAATGCATCAGGGGTTACCGTACATGTATTAGGAATTGCCACTCCAGAAGGAGGGCCCATACCTAAATTGAATAGGCGCGGATCAAAAATCGGTTTCATTCAATCCTCAGACGGAAAACCTGTTGTTTCAAAATTAGACGAATCTAGCCTCATCGCCACATCACAAGCAGGAGGAGGACTTTTCACAAGAGCTAATAAGAGTTTCGTGAATATTAACCCCACTATTGAGGCATTCAATAAAAGCTTAAAAATCGCAACAACTAATGTCAGATATACGGATTACGATCATAGATTTCAGATACTAATATTACTTAGTTTGGTCTTACTTATACTAGAAGCGCTCATCCCTCATCCCATAAAAAGCGAATGAAATATCTTGTATATATATCGCTGACATTAGTTTTATTTACTAAGGCTAACGCCCAAACCAAACAAGAACTTAAGCAACATTTAATTGATGGTGTGGAGGCTTTTAATGCAGAAGAACATGAGTCTGCAGTAACTTTATTTGGTTCTGGAGGTTCTCTTGAGAATTATGAAGACATAGCAGCATATAACAGAGGTCGGTCATTACTTGAAACAGAAGATTTAGAATCAGCTATTTCTGCATTTGAGCAGGCGATAGAGTTGAGTGACAATCCCATTCTTAAATCACGATCTAATTATAATATTGGCAACGCATCATTGTATGAGGGCGAATTAGAAACAGCTATAGAATCATACAAATCAGCACTTAGGCTCGATCCTAACTTCGATGATGCACGACACAATCTAGCAAATGCTTATAAACTCCTACAGGAGCAGCAAGAGCAAGAACAGCAAGAGCAAGGGGAAGACGGTGAGGACGGTGAGCAAGAAGAAGAGCAAGAGGATGACGGTGAGGACGGTGAGCAAGAGGATGACGGGGATGACGGTGAGCAAGAGGATGACGGGGATGACGGGGAGCAAGAAGATCAGGATGAGAACCAGAATGATCAGCAGAAGGAAAAGCCTGTAGAAAAGCAGATTTCAAAGGAGGAAATGGAGCGTATATTAGAAAATTTAGAAAACGAGGAGGAGAAGATTCAAGCTAAGCTGATGAAACAAAAAGGGTCGGGAAAGAAAAAAGTTAAGAAAGAATGGTAGTAGGAAGGCATTTCATTAGTTGGCTGATGGCACTTGCAATTGTCATCTTTTCAGCTGGTGCTGTTGTGGCTCAGGATGCCAGCGTTACATGTACTGTCAATCAAAACCCAACCCGAGCGAACAACAGAATACAACTAACAGTAACTCTAACGAATTGTAAAATAAAGTCTAGAGAATTAACCTTAGAAAAAATACCAGGACTTCAACTAATAGGTGGCCCATCAGTTTCTCAGCAGACAAATATTTATAATTTCAAGGCTACATATATCTACAGTTACACATTTTCATATCGTGTCACTTCAAAAACCGACATCACCATTCCTCCCGTTAAGCTGGCTACGTCAAAGGGTGTTATGAATTCCGAGTCATTCATATTAAAGGTTATATCCTCAGACAATAAAATTGAAGGGAGGCAAGCAGATTATGGACTACTAACAAGTGTTGTAGTCGCGAATAAAAAAAGTGTTCACTTGGGTGAGCCTGTGATTATTAGATATAAGATATACGCGAGAGATGGTAGAGTTAGTTACAACATAATTCAGCTACCTGAATTGGAGGGGTTTTGGACGGAAAACTTGCCCGACAAGAATAATAAACAGTCAATAAAGATTATCAATGGAGTTGAGTATGTAGAGAAGATTGTTAAAGAAATTCTTGCATTCCCTCAACAAACAGGAGCATTTACTCTAGATGATTTCATCATACAGGGTTATAAAAACGTAGGGTTCTTTCAACAACAAGAGATTGAAACTGGCTCTAAATCCGCAACTATCAACGTGGTGCCTTTACCTGACGGGGAACCCGATGGATTCATAGGAGCTTTTGCCAACCTCAGAATACAGACAAAGACTGATGCCGATAGTATTCAGGTAAATGAGGCCTTCAATTTTGAATTGACTTTTATTGGAAATGGTAACCTGAAACTGATAAGAGAGCCCGAATTGATTTGGCCTGTAGAATTCGAAGTATTCGACCCCGAAATTATAGACAACATAACTATTAACAATGCTGGAGAGAGTGGACGTAGGACATATAAATACGTGGTTATACCTAGAGCCCCTGGCGATTACCAACTCCCCGAAGTAAGCATTAGTTACTACGACTATAAAGATGACAAATACATCACACGTTCACTTAGCAACGAGGGTATTTTAATCAAAAGAGGAGATAAAACCGATGGCGATGAAACTACCTACAGCATCAAAGAAAAGGTGAAGGTATTAAATCACGACATCAGACACATCAACACAAGCCATGTACATTGGGGTGCTGATGGCAATGAGGTTTTGTTATGGAAATTGATTTGGCTTCTTTACATTTTAGGGCCTCTTTTTGCAGCAGTTGCATTGATGTTTAAAAGGAGGACTGTCTTAGAACTTCGCGATATTAAAGGAACCATGAGTAAGAAGTCTGGACGAATATTTAACCGTGCTTTAGATCGATGCAGCAGTATAGACTCGAAGGCGTTAGCATATGCTGAGCTTGGTGAAGCTATCGAAGTATATCTATGTGCGAAACTTGGTTGGGGACGAAGTCAATTTAGTCGAGCTGCTGCTGCTGAAGTTTTAAAGGGACAAATGGAAGGGACCGATGCCGAAGCTTGGGACAGTTTGTTACAGAAATGTGAAATGGCTAGGTACGTGCCAGGTGAGTTGCCAGAATTATCCGTGATAATTTCTGAGGCCAAAAGACTCGCCAAATTGAGCTCTGATAGAATAACAATCAGGGCAATGCACGTGATAATATTTATGCTGGCCTTCTCTCCTGCTATTTCTCTTGCCCAAATCGATTCCTACAGCAGTCAAAATCTGAATTCGAAATTCGAAATAGCTAATGCAGCTTATCTAGCTGGGGATTATGAAGTAGCGGTTACAGAATATGAAAGTATCGCACAGAGCCATAGGTGCTTTGAGCTTGAATACAATTTGGGCAACGCTCATTATAAACTAGAGAACATTGGAGAGGCTTTATTACACTACGAAAGAGCTAAACTTATAGACCCGTTAAACGACGATCTAAGGGCGAATATTTTACTAGCTGATTTGAGAACTATCGATAAAATTGAACCTTTGCCTGGTGTAGGACTGGATAAACTAGCTGCCGTTATTTTTGCGGGTAAAATGTTTAATACGTGGTTTATTCTTAGTCTCGCTTTTTGGACTTTAGGGTTTACGTTAATTGCCATTAAACTCTCAAGACCTAAGAGCATATTAAGTCCATTTGCTAATAGTGGTGCCGTTTTATTTTTAATCTCCTCACTCCTATTCTCATCATTGCTTTATTTCACTGTAGATAGAATGTCAAATTCAAGTTGTGCTATCGTTATGGATGAAAGAGTGAACGTAATGAGTGGCCCTGGAGATGCAGGGGTTAAACTATTTCAATTGCACGAAGGTGCAAGGGCTCACGTAATCGGAGTAGATGGAGATTGGACAGAGATAAAGCTTAAAAACGGTAACGTGGGCTGGGTTTACACAAATGCGATCGAACCTATTTAGATCGGATAGTTTCCTATCGAATAACTTCTAATCTCAGTATTTGCCTAACAGCTTTTATGTCGCGTAATTCGATGGTGTAGACTCCTGAATTCCAACTCAAAATATCTAGGGTTAAAGTACCGCCAGGAGAAGTCCGGGATTCGAAAACAAGAGCACCCACCATATCATATACTCTGACAGGTGTAGATCGCAAAGCGAAATTTAGTGTAGCGAAAGAAGATGAAGGATTAGGACTCACAGATACCGTAGGATAGTCATCGATATCGTTAGTCGCATCATTTGGCGGAACTACATCATAAAGAATAATGTCATCAAGCGCTGCTTCAATCAAGCTTCCTCCATCTAAGTACTCACCCACAGTGGTGCTGTCAGAAGCGATAAACCTCATTTGGAACTCATCTGTCAACTCGAAATAATCAGCAACTCTAAATGCCTTGCGCCTCCATGACATATCCTGCTGAAGAGTATTCTCGAGATATTGCCAGCTTGCACCCCCGTTATTAGAAATCTGTACCTGCCACCAATCCGCACCCGGATTCGCTCCTGTAGAAGGTGCGTTCACGTACCATCTCCAGTAAGTCATAACCGGATTATCGAAAATAGTTAGGTCAATAACAGGTGATTCCAACGTTGTGTGTCCACCATCTACATCGTTTTCGCCTATACCTGCAGAGGATCCAGGACTCACACCCGTCAAGAAACAATAACCAGCAAACCCCACAGTATGGTCGGCTGCAGCAGCTACAATTGAAGACGGATTTCCAGCTTCTCCATAAGAACCCACAGGAATTGTTTCTTCCCACTCCCCTGAACTTGCATTGTCTGTAGGTAATCCCATTTCCCAATTCCCGAAATCTGCATAGTCATCCGAGTCATTTATCAGATACGGGTAAGAACCGACAACGATATAGAATGGCAAATTCGCATTAGACGAGAAATCCGAAGCCATTGGAGTTACTCCACTTACACCGCCGAAGACATCCTTAATCTTAATATAGTATTCTACAACTGTCCCAGCGGGGAGGCCATTTATTATAGAGGTGAAGAATTCATCGTTTTGGTCCATCAAAACCTCAGTCCAAGAATCGGTATACAACGTCCTATATGACAAATAAACACCTTCGAAGTACAAGCTATACGGGAACACTATATCAACTTCAGCCTCAATCTCAATGAGCTCGTCAGCTTGCGAAAAATCAACTGGATAATGATCCACAGTAGCATAACTGAAAAGAGTAATGCCATGAATAGCGAACCCTTCAATAATAGCAAGTGCGTTAGGAGTGCCATTGAGCAAATCATCATCGTCATCATCAGCTTGCAGCACGTCGAGCAGAACATCTGTGAATGCTTGTCCCTCATCACCATCAGGGGCTGTAGCCTGAAGTCCGGCGTATGCATCTACGAAAAGCGACATTGTTAGGTCCCAATCACCTCCCAATAATAAATGGGTGTCGTACCAAGCCCCTGCAATAATTTCTCCATCTGCATGAACTTCACCAACGAGATCTTGAGGGTAAACTTTAGGTTCAGCATCATATCTGCGAATACCATCATTATTATCTTCATAAAAACCCATTCCTATTTCTGCAATATCAGCTAATGACATACCCCAAATATCAGCATACCCCTCTCCCATCGCGCCATTGTAAAACCCAGCACCTAAGCTGCTGTAATAAAAGGTGTTTATGCCGTGACCGTATTCGTGATAGACTACATCCGCTATTAAAGACGTAGGGTTACAGCCGCCACCCGTGTCATAAAAGTTGATGCTATTACCGTCGAAATAAGCATTGCACTCACCCTCAACATCAATATTTGTCGTTAGTGGAAAATCCAAGCCATCGAAATTCACTAACCATGATCTCATGTGATCGTGTATCAGATTGACACTTCTAAAAGCGCTAACTTCTTTTGGATTTCCTGGCACGCTTAATATGTTATACCCATTTTCGAAATCTAGGAGAACGGAAGGCGTAACATTATTAGTGTAAACATGGCTCCACTTACCCTTCAACTCAATGTTCGCACTCATAACAGCGGAAGAAAGATTGGTGATAAAACCTCCATTTTCATCGGTGTAATACGTCTGACCGTCTAAGAACAATTGAAGATGTGGCATGCCTAACTGTTCAGAAGCTTCGAAGGGATACGAAGCGTGTCCAAGGCCGTTCATTTGGCCTGAAATTACAGGTTGTGTAAATAGTTCTGTAATTAATTCTGCAGTAGCCATTGGCTCATATGCTGGTTTTTTAAACAAGCCCATAGTCACAGTAGTTTTCTTTCCTAGGTGGTGTACAATGTTGTTTTTTCTGTACCAAACCCTTCCACTTATTGCATCCACCCACGTCTCGTAATTTCTCACCAGCCCATCAACCTTCCCCTTAAGCATCATTTTTCTTACTAGTCTGAATTCTCCTTCGGCATATGAATCCGGTAATATCGCCCATCCCTCAAAGGTCAATGACAGGTCATCGAAAATAATATCTCCTATAGCGATAGTAGAAATTACTTCATCGTCGAGCAAATCCCCGACAGGAACTTCTGCATCACTCCACCAATCTAATCCCCACATTACAAGCTTACCATCCTTCCACTTAGTTTGGACTTGGCTGAATAACACAGGATATCCACTTATGGTTTGGGTTTGAAAAACTCGACTATGAGAACCAGAATTGACAAATACAAAATCATCAGAAAGCTGAGTCTTATCAATACCGAAAAGGGTTAATTCATTAACGACAAACTCATCGTGTTTACTCTCTACACTAGCTCCGTTAACCGTTATTGCCGACCCCCATGCTCTGTGTGGCAACCCTGTTTTCGCACTCATACTAGCAATCCATCCAGGGTGATTGATTTCCCATTGACTCCAGCAAGAAGTCGTTCTAAATACTGCTTGGCTTTCTTGAGAAATTTCAGTAGAGGTAATACTCAATCGTATTTCATTTACATCTACTCCGGTTGGAGAAGAAGCATGCACATTGAAAGTGAAGGCTACACAAATAATCGCAAGAAATCTATTCATGCGAACAAGGTAAGAATAAAGTAAAGTTATTTCTCGGTTTTCACCTTTA
>CAWVZZ010000045.1:0-13255 GCA_963934745.1 uncultured Flavobacteriales bacterium
TTCAGTAGAAGTTCTACTCGATTTATCTCTTACCTTTTGGGCCTTTTCTGCTGCTACCTTTTGGGCTTCAACAGCTGCATCAAGCGCTAAACTCTTAGCGTCATCGCGCGCAAGCTTTTCAGATGCGGTTATTCTTTTATTAGAACCCGAGACCTCCTCATCCTCTTTCTTTCCTATAAATTTTTTGATCCACTTTTTCATGACGCTGTCATATATGTGGTTCTTTCTGCAACTCTAAGTCTAGCACTTCTAGCTCGGGGGTTACCTAACACCTCTTCTGTGTCAGCTACTATGGCTTTCCTAGAAATGAGTTTATAAGGAGTAAGAGTTCTTCCTTTTATATCCTTCTCTATAACATCTTGAAAATTCCCAGACCGCATAAAATGCTTAACTAATCTATCTTCAAGGCTGTGGTATGAAATCACAACGAGCCTTCCACCTGGTTTTAATAACTGAGTAGCCTGTTCGAGCAACTCACGTAATGCGGAAAGCTCGTCGTTGATTTCTATTCTTAATGCCTGAAAAACTTGAGCATAAAATTTATTCTCACGTCCTCCAGGGGCGATTTTAGATAATACCTTTATAAGATCTCTTGTGGTTTTAACCTCATTTTCCACATTAGCTTCAATTATAAATCTCGCCACCCTGTCAGGGCGGTTTACCTCTCCGTAATTTCTAAGTATCACCATCAATTCTTCCCAAGAACTTTCTGCGATTAATTCTGCGGCTGAAATCCCTACTGCGGGATTCATTCTCATGTCTAAAGGTCCATCCATTCTAAGCGAGAACCCTCTGTCAGCAGTATCAAACTGATGAGACGAAACGCCAAGGTCAGCTAGAATTCCATTCACTTCTTTCACTCCATGTAGCCCCAGAAATTGCTTTGCGTATCTGAAGTTAGCTTCAACTAAATGGAACCTCTCATCTTCAAGTGTGTTAGCCTTCGCATCTGGATCCTGGTCGAATCCGAACAACCTTCCATCCTTACTGAGCTTATCTAAAATAACTCTACTATGTCCACCTCCACCGAAGGTCGCGTCCATCCAGTCGCCACCTCCACCTCCACCGCCGAGTTTGAGGGCCTCTATTGAGGCCTCTAATAACACGGGTACGTGGTAGGATTGTGGCATTGTTAGGTTCTGTTTTCTGGGTCTATATCTTTTCGAACAACCTCAGCTAAATCACCAAAGTCAAAATCGTCTTCGTCACTGAGGACTTGTTTAGAGTATGCCTCCTTTGACCATATCTCTACCTTCTCACCAAGGCCGGAAACGATAATCTCATTTCCTTTCTTCAGATCTATACCGGCATATTCAAGTAGTGCGGCTGGAACGTTAAGTCGCCCCGACGAGTCTAGCTCCACAAGTGTAGCTCCCTTCATAAACTTCCTTTGAAATAATTGGTGTTTCTTATTATATCTGCTAAGCTGAGTCATTTCATCATTAACCTTATCCCACTCTGGTTTTGGGTATAGGATTAAGCAGTTCTCGAAAATATCTCGATTGATTACTAAACCATGATGGATCACCATCTCTAACTGCCTACGCAGTCGAGCCGGAAACATCAGACGCCCTTTAGCATCAATTCTACATGTATGTTCTCCTAATAGGTTGAGCATAATCCATTGTTAATTGGAATTCACAAAATTAATCAAGATTTACCATATATTCCCATTTTATGACACTTTCTACCACTTTGTTGAAAAGTGTTTAACATCAAAAAGTTGGAAACCCACGTTTTCTGAGAGTTAGCGAAGGTTGTGGAGAATGTTGTAAACCCATTATTAACACGATATCAACAATCGATGTGAACAATGTTTGGTGGATGTTCAATTACATCTATTGTCGAAAAGAGATTTGGTTAACGTAGTTTGGGCCCATAAACAAGTTAGAATGGAGGCTAAAATCATCGAATTAGGAGAATTCAAGTATCTGGACGAAGGAGATGGTGAGCCACTTGTGATTTTACATGGATTATTCGGTGCGCTGAGTAATTTCGAGTCCGCTAGAGCATACCTATCTAAGAGGTTTAGGGTGTTAACACCAGTGCTGCCTATTTATGAGCTTCCGTTGAGGAAGACCTCAGCAAGCGAAATCTCGAAACACATAAAAGGCTTCGTTGATGCATTGGAGCTAGATAAAGTGCATTTAGTTGGAAACAGTTTAGGAGGGCATGTGGGACTTATTTTCACGAAGAACCATCTAGACAGAGTCGCATCACTCACGTTAACCGCTAGTAGTGGTTTATATGAAAATGCCTTTGGAAATAGTTTTCCTAGAAGGGAGGATAAAGGTTACATCCGCGATAAAGTAGCAACTACTTTTTATGACCCTATAAACGCAACTGATGAGCTTGTAGATGAATGTTTTGAGGCTGTGAATAATAGAAATAAAATTCTCAGAATCCTGTCAATTGCAAAATCAGCGATCAGACATAATATGGAGGCAGACCTTCCACAGATGGCCATTCCTGTTTGTCTAATTTGGGGAAAGAACGATATTGTTACACCACCTGAAGTTGCAGAATTATTTTTATCTAAATTCCCTGACGCTGATCTGTTTTGGATAGATAAATGTGGTCATGCCCCTATGATGGAGCATCCAGACGAGTTTAATGAAATACTAGGCGCTTGGTATGAGGCTAGGGGTATTTCTAAAGGTTGATTAATTAGCTATGATGGAAATCAAATCTGTTGAATTCGTTAAGAGTAGTGCTCACCCACGCGAATGTCCTCCAATGGACAGACCAGAATATGCATTTATAGGACGGTCTAACGTTGGTAAGTCGTCACTGATAAATATGCTTGTGGGGAGGAACAGTATTGCGAAGATTTCTAGCACGCCAGGAAAGACTCAGCTTATTAATCATTTCGTTATAAACGATACTGAAAAGTCAGATCAGGATTCGTGGTATTTGACTGATTTACCTGGCTTCGGGTATGCAAAAATCAGTAAGTCTGAACGCATCAAATGGGAGAGGACCTCTAGACAATTTCTGGAAGGAAGGAAAAACCTCTTGTGTACTATGATGCTTGTCGATAGTAGATTGAAGCCTCAGAAAGTCGATTTGGAGTTCATGGCTTATCTAGGTGAGGCGGGATTGCCATTCGTCCTAGTATTTACAAAGGTGGATAAACTCAATAAGACAGAGAGAGCTGCATTTCAGTCCAAGTACGAGGCAGTGATGCTTAAAGAGTGGCATAAAATGCCACCTATTTTTATCACTTCAGCCGTTAAAGGTGATGGTAGAGATGAGATTCTAAACTTCGTAGTACAGACGAATCTACTTTTCTAAGACCCCGACTCTTGTTGCAAGCTCTTTAGTAAAGCCGCGAATTGCTTCGGCATGAACTTTGTCTGAAGTTGCTCGCTCGAATGTGTCGGCAAGTGTCATCATGGTTTGGCATATAAAATGACGCATCTCCTCAACGCTCATGTCTTTAGTCCAAATATCCATATTCATCGCGGCACCATCTTTATCATCCCACATAGCCAATGCCATAGCTTTAGCTTTTCTAGAACGGATATTACCGTCGTCAGCAGACCACATTATCTCTGTAGGCACGTGATTTTCATCAGTAATTACCTCTATTTCAATTTTATTGTTCGCCATAGTGCAAATTTAGTTCAGCCGGGTCGGTATGCTTTTAAAAATGGTGTGGGATCCAGTTCATCAAACAACTCATCTATGCTGATGTCAGAATTTAGATTCATATAATCTTCTACCATTTGCCAGCCCATCCATATTCCGAGTCTGTCTGGACTTGATTGAGGAACGGCACCTGCACGAGTAAATGGTCCCTGGTTGAGCCATCTATTATAGATATTTCTATTAGTTTCAAAGAGTACATCTTGGGGCTGAAGTTCTAGCCAAAGATTCCCTTCGTTAGCACTAGCCCAAACCAAATCTTCAGGAGTCCACTCCATCAATAGATGGTCGTGAAACTCTGGCAAACACTTGTCAGCAAGCCATAATACCTTGCCGTGATATAGCATATCTTCTATTAGCATTTGGCCGTTATATCCTCGATTAGTGAAATGCACTTGCATCCAACCTTTGAGGGTATTCGCAGTTATAAGATCGGGGTGCATTCTGAGTTTTTGGTATTGTGGAAAAACTTCAGGAGCCAGTTTCAGTGTAACACTGTGTTCGTGCCCTAAGAATAAATCCAATCCAATGGCGACATAATCCTCTCTGGGAAAAACGGCCCAATGAAACGCGCTATTCATGAGAATGATATCTGGAACGGGCTCATTAGGCATAAGGTGATGAAAGCGTTTGAATCCGTCTTCAAGTTCAAGAGAAATTTTATTTATTCTTTCAGCTGAACCAGAAGTGGTGTCTATAGCAGCCTGTGTTTCTAATATGGAAGGATCGGTTAGAAATCTTCTTAGTTCTCTAACTGTGTTAGGGTCATTAAAAGGACCGATTTTCAATATAGCTTCAGAGTATTCTTCCCAAAAATTACCATATACTCTAATTAATTTATCTACAGCAACACTATCATTATCGGGCAATGTCTCTAGATCTTTATAAAAAGGCATTACTCTGAATTCTCTACCGAGGTTTACAGTACTAGTATCCACGTGCCATTTGTCTTCACTATGGTAAAAAAAACAAACATAAATTAATGATGCTCCGAGAGCAATTAACCCCACCTTTAACATTGTCCACAATTGACCATTCAATAAAGTGGTACGATTTTCTCTTGTACTCATGCTTACAACGTTTATTTTTACTTCTAAACTAACGCAAAGATGAGAACACTTACGCGAATCATTCAATCTCCAGTACTCTCAATTTCACTTTTGATAGTATTTTATCTGATTCATTCAGAAAACGCTAGCGCCCAAGGCTTTAAAATGGGCTTATCAGTCAACCCTAACGTCAGTTGGTTGGTGTCTACAGACTACGATCATACGACCGATGGCACTAAACTTAATTTCGGTTTTGAATTCGTTGCTGATATAACAATCTCAGACAACTATTCCTTAGGCACAGGAATACATGTCTTCAATACCGGTGGTACAATTAGTTATCTAACAATAAAAGATCAAGGTATTGTAGAGCTTCAGACCGTAAAAAGAGACTACAGTTTAAAGTATGTAGAGGTCCCTATCACTTTTAAGATGAGAACAAAGGAGATTGGTTACTCCACGATTTATGGCAGATTCGGCTTAGGTGTGGGTTTGAATATCAAAGCAGAAGCGGAAGAACGCACACGAACTAGTTGGATACAAGACGTGGCAGGCACTTGGAATGATGTTGATGGGGAGTTGAGTGGAGTGAGTAACCCTGAAGTTGAGAACGATATCAGAATAATGAGAGCTGCCATGATTGTAGGTGCTGGTGTAGAGCGATCTCTGGGAGGGTCGAGTTCATTAATAATAGGAGTTACATATAACGTGGGGTTACTAAAGATTCATAAAGAAGTTGCGCAATGGGGTGTTACTAATGGTTACCCTGATGTCACAGCTTCCGCGGAGCCTAATTACTTGCAAGGTCACGACGGTTTTGTGGAACTGAGTTTAGGGATATTATTTTAATATGAGTTTTCAAGCTGACAAAGTTGCTGATCATATTACAAAATGGTTAATTGATTATACAAACTCGGCTGGAATAAAAGCTTTCGTTGTGGGCGTGTCTGGTGGGATTGACTCTGCTGTGACGGCTGCATTATGTGCTAGATCCGGTCTTCCGACTTTTATAGTTGAGATGCCCATTCGTCAATCCAAATCAGAGCTCTCTAGGTCAAATGAATTATGCAATCAGCTGACATCTACTCTAAGTAACGTACATAAAATCACAATTGAACTCGATGATGTTTTCGAGTTATTAAAGACTGCTTTACCACAACTCGAATCGAATTCTTCAGAGTTAACTTTAGCTAATGCTAGGGCCAGATTGCGAATGACTACTCTTTATGCCATTGCTTCTGAAAACGATGCAATAGTTGTGGGTACGGGGAATAAAATTGAAGATTTCGGTGTCGGATTCTACACTAAGTATGGTGACGGAGGCGTTGACATTAGCCCTATAGCAGATCTAGTTAAAACTGAAGTGTATCTAATAGGTGCGCTCTTGAAAGTTCCACTGTCCATCCAAAAAGCTGCTCCCACTGATGGGCTTTGGGGTGATGATAGGAATGATGAGGACCAAATCGGAGCCTCCTATCCAGAACTTGAGTTAGCTATGCGTCAGACTGCTGAATTTAAAAACGGCGTTGGTAGCCCAGCATATTTAACGGGAAGAGAGGCTGAAGTTTTTGAGATTTATTCAAGACTCAATAAAGCTAACCAGCATAAAATGCAGCCCATCCCTGTTTGTAAAATCCCTAGATGATATAATTTCACTCTCTATTTTGAGAGTCTATAATTATAGTAACGGGCCCATCGTTAAGGAGCTCTACTTTCATGTCGGCTCCAAACTCACCACTCTGCACTGGGTTCTCAGTCAAGTCGTTACACTCCGATATAAACTCTTCGTAAAGAGGGATTGCTTTCTCGGGACGTGCGGCTTTTATGTATGATGGTCGTGCTCCTTTCTTAGTAGATGCGTGCAGTGTGAATTGTGAAATAACTAGGAGTTCCCCTCCTGTGGTAGATAAATCAAGATTCATTTTTCCATTTCCGTCAGAAAAGATTCTCATTCTCGTGATTTTCTTAGCTAACCATGCTGCATCTGTGGCATTATCTCCATCCTCTATCCCTAGTAAAATCAGTAGTCCGAGGCCTATTTGGCCTATAGTGTTATCATCAACAGAAACCCTAGCATAACTAACCCTCTGAATCACTGCTTTCATGTGCGAAAGTTAGGCACTTATTGATGCGTCCCACAAGCCCCTCTTACTACCTTTACACTCTCAATTAATCGCTATTATGACAGCTAAATTATCAGCTTCCCAAAAGCTAGCTACATTAGAACAAGCCCTGGAAATGGGTTTAACTAAGGATGAATTCTCGGCAATAGAGAAAATCATGGGTAGGGTTCCGAATTTTACGGAGATGTGCATCTACTCGGTAATGTGGAGTGAGCATTGTTCTTACAAGAATTCAATTAAATGGCTGAAGACTCTTCCGAAGGATGGAGACCACATGCTAGTGAAAGCCGGTGAGGAAAATGCGGGTATTGTAGATATCGGTGATGGAATAGGCTGTGCTTTTAAAATTGAATCACATAATCACCCCTCAGCGATAGAGCCATATCAAGGTGCTGCAACGGGTGTTGGTGGAATTAATCGCGATATTTTCACAATGGGAGCTAGACCTATAGCTCAGTTGAATAGTCTTAGATTCGGTGATCCCGATAATCCTAAGACGAAATGGCACCTAGAAGGTGTTGTTAAAGGTATCGGAGATTATGGGAACAGTTTTGGGATTCCCGTAGTTGGGGGAGAGGTGTTCTTTGATGAGTGTTATCAAGTGAACCCGCTCGTTAACGCCATGTCAGTGGGTCTTTTAGATGCGAATGAGATTATTTCAGCTACTGCTGCTGGTCCTGGAAATGCTGTTTATATCGTAGGGTCTGATACAGGAAAGGACGGCATACAAGGTGCTTCTTTTGCATCTAAAGATATTACTGAGGATAGTGCTAATGACTTGCCGTCTGTACAGGTGGGTGATCCATTCCAAGAGAAATTATTACTCGAGGCCTCATTAGAGTTAGCAAAAACCGATGCGGTTGTAGGCATGCAAGACATGGGTGCTGCTGGGATTACATGCTCCACCTCTGAGATGAGTGCTGCGGGTGAAGTAGGTATGGATATTTATCTAGACAAGGTTCCCCTCCGCCAAAGAGACATGGAGCCGTTTGAGATACTCCTTTCGGAATCTCAGGAGCGCATGCTTGTTGTGGTAGCGAAGGGTAAGGAAAAGATAGTGGAAGATATTTTTGCTAAATGGGATTTACACGCCGTACCTATCGGAGTTGTAACGGAAGGCGATGATATTAGATTTTTTGTAGATGGTGAAATAGTAGCAGAACTTGCTGCTACTCCACTAGTTTTAGGAGGAGGAGCGCCAGTGTACGAAAGAGAATATGAAGAGCCAGCATGGTTCGCAGAGGCTCAGGTTTTTGACCCGGCATCTGTACCCGTTCCGACTTTGAAAGAGACTGTTGACATAGCTCATAATCTTATTTGTCAGCCCAACATAGCCTCAAAAAAATGGATTTGGGAACAGTATGACAGTATGGTGGGGACTCTGAATAGAACCACTAACAGACCTTCAGATGCTGGAGTAGTATCTGTTAGAGGCACTAAGAAAGGACTTGCCTTGACCGTAGACTGTAACGCTCGTTATGTGCAGGCAGATCCAGAAGTAGGTACTGCTATCGCAGTGGCTGAAGCAGCAAGGAATATTAGCTGCACTGGAGCTTCTCCCTCAGCTATTACAAACTGTTTAAATTTCGGTAATCCGCATAATAAGGAAGTGTACTGGCAGTTCGTGGGTGCAATTAAGGGTATGAGCAGATCTTGTCTGAAATTCGGTACGCCAGTGACTGGAGGTAATGTTAGTTTCTACAATCAGACAGTTAGTCCTGACGGCACTGTAAAAGCAGTATTCCCAACACCCACTATAGGTATGATAGGTGTTATTGAAGATCGAGACAAGCACATGTCATTAGATTTTAAGACTAAAGGTGATTTAATTTTCCATTTGGGAGAGATGTCAGATTGCATGAATGCATCAGAGTATTTATCTAATATGTTGAATGTGAAAGAGACTCCTGCTCCTCAATTTAACCTAGATTCAGAGGCTAAACTTCATAAATGTATAAGAGCACTTATAGCGATGAAACTTGTTAATGCTGCTCACGACGTTAGTGATGGAGGGTTATTCACAACACTTTTAGAGATGTCTATGCCAAATCAGCTTGGTTTTGATATTGTTGCTGATGATGAATTGAGAATTGACGGCTTCTTATTCGGTGAAGCACAAGGCAGGATAATAGTTACGATAGATGAAGAGGATTGTGATGACTTCTTCGACGTTTGTGATGCGAATGCAACACCTACTGTGTTGTTAGGTCATGTTACGAAAGGAAAGTTAGTTGTTGATGATCAGTCATTCGGGTTCTGTGATGAACTAACTTCATACTATGATAACGGACTTGAAGAAGCATTAGATCTGTAAAACCGAGTGAATGAAAGGCCTAATAAGTTTCATATTTTCAAAATCTATGTTTCACCGTTTGTTTCGGTTAGCATTTCTTTGGGCATTAATACTTGGTGTAACATATTTCGCACTTAAAGCTAATAGCAGGCCTTGGTCAGAAAGGTCAGTACCTTCAGTAGAAGGACTGTCTAAAGAAGAAGCATTCAGCACTCTTCTGAAATTAGATCTAGTACCCATACATCTAGACTCTGTTTACAGCGCTACTGCTCAACCAGGATCGGTGCTAGAACAATCTCCCCTAGCTAATAGTTCTGTGAAAAGTGGACGACCTATTTATATCACTACATTCAGAATTACACCCCCTGATGAAAAAATAGGTGTAACGGAAGGTCAGGATGCTCGTTTGGCTTTCACAATATTAGCAAGAAAGGGTTTTGTTGTAACTAAAATTACTGAAGCAAATAATGTGCTTGACGGTAAAGTCATTAAGGTTCTTTACAAAGGAATAAAGCTTGGGCCTGAAGACAGAAAGCAAAGAGGAACGGAGATTACTTTAGTAGTAGGAGAGGTTAGGACTTTTAAAGTGCGCATACCATCGCTTACGGGTTTAAATCTCATAGATGCATCGGACAGCTTGATATATCACGACCTCTCTATAGGTTATGTTGAATATGGGGATTCTATTTTTACAAGAAATGATACTCTTGCTGCGTTAGTTACACGTCAGTTTCCAAGCTCATCACGAGGTTCAGTGAAAGCTGGCACAGCTATTGACATTTATTTACAGAAGCCCTAAGATGTTGTTTTTTAAGTCCACTATATTTTATCTCTCTTTATTTTGTGGGTTATTACCCCTTAGTGTAATGGCACAGGAAATAGAACGTGATTTACTTTTCATGCCATCCACTCAAGATAAGTTTACTCTGATCGATATTGAAAATGTTAGAGGCGGTTCACCTCCTATGGCATTACCTTTTATTGATGATTTCGCTTGGCCCAGCTCATTTGCGGAGTCGGGAATTGATAGACCAGAATTAGTGCGTTGGGACTCCAGTCCCGTGAGACGTACAAATACTTTTGCATTAAATCCTCCTACTATAGGTGTTGCTACACTTGACGGTCTTGATGCAGGTGGGTATCCGTATCAATTTAATAGTACTGATGCTCATGGATGGGCAGACACGCTAACCTCTAGGCAGTTACTTCTCGGAGGTTTGACTGCTGATGATGGTGTGATGCTTTCTTTTTTATATCAGGGTGGAGGCATAGGTAATGCTCCTGATCCCGTTACGGACTCTTTGATTGTTGAATTTAAATCTATAGGATTTGAAGGAGATATTTGGACTAGGGTATGGGGTGTTGATGGTTCTGAAATACCATCCTTCACACAGGTTTCCATTCCTGTTAATGAAGGTATTCACCTTCACAATTCTTTCCAGTTTAGATTTAGAAACTATGGAACCCTTCAGGGTAATGCGGATCTTTGGCATATAGATTATGTATATGTCGCTGAGAACTTCGCTATAGGGTCTCCACCTGAAGAGCTTGCTTTTCAAGAACCAGCTTATACCCTGTTGCGTTCTTTCTCTTCAATGCCTTGGACTCACTATTCTGACAACCCTTCTTTCTTTATGAAAGACACGTTAATCATACAGAATAATAATTTCGGGTCGGGTTCTGATAACCAAGAATACACGGGGATTACTTTACGACTTGAATCTCCGGGCGCCTTGCCCATTCCCTATACGAATCAATTCATCCAAAACGTAAGTGTTCCTGTAGGCCCATTTTCTACTGAATTCTTAGCAAACCTATTGAACGAACAGGGTAGCTCCTCAACTCTGATTTATGATACTTCACTGTCCGATTCAACTGCAACTTTTGAAGTGAGTTTATGGGAAGAAGAGGTAGGTTTCTACACAGACCAAACCCAAGTATTCGATAATGACTCCATAGGGTTTCGTCAGGTATTCGATAATTACTACGCATACGATGATGGAACTGCAGAGAAAGCATATGCACTCGATGCTATTGGCGGACAAGTAGCTGTTCGTTACCCTCTTGCTATTGCCGATACACTAGATGGCATAGCAATTCACTTCACTCCTTTTTACGATAACGCTGAACAAGAAACATTTGTCTTAAAAGTTTGGAGTGACGATGTTGATATGCCAGGATTTCCGGGCGAGCTTATTGACACGATGTATCAATTTCACAGTCCTTATTATTTTACAGAAGGATATGATGTGTTCGCTTATTATCCGCTAGATAATCCTATTCCAGTTAGTGGTGTTATTCACGTGGGCTTCATCCAACAAAATGTCGAGAGACTTAACGTCGGATTAGATAAAAACACTAATTCTAATGTGGGAAACCTGCACTATAAACTAGGAGTGGGTAATGAATGGGCTACGTCAAGTATATCGGGGTCATTGATGATACACCCAGTGCTCAGAGCCGGTAAAGAATTGATCGTTTCAATTGACGAACCTCTAGCTCCCGTTGAGTCTGTGGAATTAGCCTCTAATCTATCACCTAATCCATCTTCAACGGGCGTGCATTTCATCGCTGCAGAAGCTTTGTCCTGGACCTTGTACTCTATGAATGGCGCTATGGTTTCTCATGGATCCGCTAACAATTCCGGTAGAGTTGATGTAGATATATCGTTATGTGAAGCTGGGATTTACTGGATACAGATAACTTCTTTAGTCACTAATCTTTACACCGGCCAAAGATTAGTCGTGTTGCCTCATTAAATAATTTACAGATGTCAGAAGCAGAAGAAAATATTGAGCCATTTGAGGAGTCCGAAGAGCTGTTTGAGCATCATAAGATTAAAGCAGACCCAGGACAACAGCCATTACGAGTTGATAAATTTTTAATGACTCGTATAGCGAATATTAGTCGCAATAAACTTCAGATGGCTGCTAAAACTGGATATATCAGAGTCAATGGTGAGTCTGTCAAATCTAACTATAGAGTCAGAGCAGGTAACACTGTAACAGTGGAGATGCCTCAACCCGTCTATGAATTTGAATTACTTCCCGAAAAGATGGATTTAAATATCATCTATGAAGATGATACGGTAATAGTTTTAAACAAGCCGATGGATCTTGTAGTTCACCCGGGTCATGGTAATTACACAGGGACATTAGTCAATGGTATCTTATACCATCTCCAAAACCTACCTTCACTAGAGGGTTCACCTACTCCACGTCCAGGTTTAGTGCATAGGCTAGATAAGGACACTACTGGATTGATGGTTCTTGGTAAAACAGAACGTTCACTTACAGAACTTAGCGAACAGTTTTTCGAACGTACAGTTGAAAGGCGTTATCATGCTTTAGTTTGGGGTGATGTAAAAGAAGACGGCACTATTGAGGGCCATATTGCTCGTTCTAGAACTAATAGAACTGTTCAGGCAGTCTTTCCAGACGGAGACGAAGGAAAACATGCGGTAACTCATTACAGAGTATTAGAACGCCTAGGTCCTGTAACATTACTTGAATGTAAACTAGAGACAGGAAGGACACACCAAATCCGTGTTCATTTACAATACATAGGTCACCCTCTCTTTGGTGATCCTAGATATGGTGGTAATGTAGCTGTTAAGGGAGCTCCCGGCGGGAAATATAATTCCTTCCTCAGGAATTGCTTTTCAATTCTTCCTAGGCAAGCCCTACACGCTAAAACATTAGGTTTCACTCATCCTAAAACAAAGAAATTTGTATCCTTCGAATCAGAATTATCCGCTGATATGGCAGAGATAATCGCTAAGTGGAAGGCTTATTTAGGTGGTGTCGCAAAGTAAACTAGTCGTCTAGTCTTCTTCTAAAGCTTCTTTTTTCGTTAGTGCTTCTTCCCATTGAGAAACTAGTTCGTCATGACGTTTCTGAACTGCTTCAAATTCATATGACAGTT
Organism: uncultured Flavobacteriales bacterium; assembly: GCA_963934745.1. GTDB lineage: Bacteria > Bacteroidota > Bacteroidia > Flavobacteriales_D > Sanyastnellaceae > UBA974. The sequence goes on from CAWVZZ010000045.1 coordinate 13,038, forward strand.
CAGTCATCTTCGACCTATCTGAAGTGTCAATGTTAGCAAGTTCCTCATTCTTTGTCCTTAACTCGTCTTCAACTTTAGCGACAGATTTTTCTAATCTCTGAACTGTTTTAACGGCTTTTCTTATAGACTTATCGCGCCTGATTTTTTCTTTTCTCTCCAAAGCATTTTGGGAAGGTCCATCTGAATCAGATTTAGGTCCGTGAGATTTTCCTTTTCCG
>CAWVZZ010000046.1:0-13010 GCA_963934745.1 uncultured Flavobacteriales bacterium
CCTAATGATTCGGGGATAGAGCTGCTTAGAAGCCCTAGTTCTCCCACTTCCTCGATGAGTTTTGCCATTAATCCTTCCTCCTGAGCATCTATAGCATCTAGATTAGGTACCACTCTAGAGTCAACAAAATCGATTGCTGCTTGACGCATCATTAGATGTTCCTCCGTGAATTCTTCAGGGGTGAATATTTCATCACAACTCACATCTCGGATTATAAATTCTCCGCCAGATATTGCTTTTTTTTCTTCGCTCATAATTCCTTATTCAATAATCTTATTTCAATAATTCAAAAACACCAGCCGCACCTTGACCAGTTCCCACACACATAGTTACAATTCCGTACTTACCTTCTCTGAACCTTAATTCATCTAAAAGCTGAACGGTAAGTTTCGATCCAGTACATCCCAGAGGATGTCCTAATGCAATTGCGCCCCCGTTTACATTCACAATGCTAGGATCTAGTCCTAATTCCCGAGATACGGCAACACTTTGTGAAGCGAAAGCCTCATTTAATTCGTACAAATCAATATCTGCAGCTGTTAAGCCAGCTCGTTCAATAACTTTAGGTACTGCATAAATAGGACCCATCCCCATAATTCTAGGCTCCAGCCCACTTACGTGGTAGGCCTTAAGTCTAGCTATAGGCTCTACGTCTAGTTCTTTAAGCATCTTCTCACTTACTACGAGAACGAAGGCCGCACCATCAGAAGTTTGTGAGCTGTTACCAGCCGTGACAGATCCACCTTCAGTAAACACAGCTCTCAGTTTTGATAGCTTCTCTTCAGTTGTGCCTCGCCTAACACCCTCATCAGTATCAACTATTGAAGTCCTTGTCTGAGGTTTTTCATCTTTATCTAGATAAGTCTCCTCAACTCTGATAGGAGCTATACCAGCGGCAAATCGACCGGAGTCAATTGCTGCAGCAGCCCGTCTGTGGGATTCTGTGGCAAAAGCGTCTTGGTCTTCACGACTCACATTAAATTCATTAGCTACAGCTTCAGCTGTTAATCCCATTCCCCAATACCACTCTGGATTATCCCTTGCAACTTTAGCGTTAGGAACTAATCTCCAACCTCCGAATGGAATAGGTGACATAGTTTCTATACCTCCTGCAAGAATACAGTCTGCCATTCCAGCATGAATTTTTGCCGATGCAATTGCTATCGACTCTAATCCTGATGCGCAGTATCTGTTCACTGTCATACCTGGAACCTTTTCTGTGTCTAGTCCCATCAAAGAAACCATTCTTCCAATGTTAAGACCTTGCTCAGCTTCGGGTGTTGCGTTTCCAACGATGACATCGTCTATCTGTGTGTGATCTAATTGTGGGAAGTCAGACATCAGTTTGCGAATAACTTGCTCGCCCAAATCGTCAGGCCTCATGAAGCGAAAAACGCCCCTTCCCGATCTACCAACCGCTGAGCGGTAACCTCCAATTATATATGCGTCCATGTCAGTTTAGTTTCTAAGTATTTTACCTTTTTGTATCAGACTTTGCATTCTTTCAAGAGTCTTACGCTCTGTGCATAGTTCTACAAATGCTCTCCTCTCAAGCCCAAGCAGATATTGTTCGCTTACCTCCTGTTTTGCAGTCAAGTCTCCACCACACATCACTCTACCTAGTTTTATAGATATTAATGCATCGTGCTCAGAAATGTATTTTCCAGATGCCATAGCGTTAGCTCCGGCATATACTATCCCCATCCCCTCAGAACCAAGTACAGTAATGTCTGTTCGTTCAATAGGCATGGTGTATCCTGAATCAGCGAGTTGAATTGCGGATGCTTTGGCCCTCGCAAGAAGATCTCTTCTGTTCACACAAACCTCATCAACTCCCTCAACTAAATATCCTAGTTCAAACGCTTCGTATGCAGAAGTCGCAACTTTCGCTTGCCCTATAGTTAGGAAGCTATCCCTCATCGCGTTGATTCTCACATCTCCTTCCTTCAATGAGTCAGATAGTCTTAGGACAAACTCTTTAGTTCCTCCACCAGCTGGTATTACGCCGATTCCGAATTCAACTAGCCCCATGTAAGTCTCGGCGTGTGCGATGACTTTATCCGCGTGTAAACATATTTCACATCCACCGCCTAGAGCTAAATTATGTGGTGCCGCTACAACTGGAATTCCAGAGTATCGCAACCTCATCATCGTGTCTTGGAAATATTTCACGGCTGCATCGAGCTCCTCATATTCTTGTTCTACAGCTAGCATAAAGATCATCCCCACGTTCGCTCCAGCGCTGAATTGAGCCCCGTCGTTACTTATCACTAATCCTTTGTAACCTTCTTCTGCTAGTTCTACAGCTTTGTTCAAGCCCTGCAGCACTTCGCCTCCGATAGAATTCATCTTAGTGTGGAACTCAATGTTGAGTATTCCGTCACCTATATCTTTTATTGTAGTTCCGCTGTTAGCCCAAACAACTTTATCCTTACCCAAATAAGCAAGGTTCACACGACCTTCCTGACCCGGAATTACTTTGTACGATTTAGAAACGGGATCATAACACTCACGAGCTCCATTAACTACACGGTAAAACGATGAGTGTCCAGCTGACAGCATATCACCTATCCAACCAGCTACCTCATGCCCACGTTCCTTTGCGATTTCCGCAGCAGCTTCAATTCCGATTGCATCCCAGCTTTCGAAGGCTCCTAATTCCCATCCGAATCCTGCTCTCAGAGCGTCATCGATGCGGTATATCTCATCACTTATTTCTGGGATTCTGTAGCTTACGTATGAGAACACGTCTGTGAAAATTCTTCTGTAAAAATCTCCAGCTTCGTCAGTTCCGTTGAATAACAGCTTAGTTCTGCTTTCTAGATTGTCAACTTGTTTCGCAGCTTCTAGAGTAGCATACTTCACCTTCACTTTATTCCTGTACTCGAGAGTTTTAAGGTCTAGTACGAGAATTTTTCTCTTTCCCTTTTCGTCCTTTGATTTCTTATAGAAGCCTTGACCTGATTTACTACCTAGCCAGTTATTATCTACTAAGTGCTGAACATATGTCGGTATAACGAACGATTCAGACCGTTCGTCATCGGGGCAGTTAGATGCTACTCCATTAGATACGTGAACTAGGGTGTCTAGCCCTACAACGTCACATGTTCTGAAAGTTGCACTTTTAGGACGCCCCATAGCTGGACCGGTCAATTTATCAACTTCTTCAATCGACAATCCCATATCCTCAACGGTGTGGAATAACGCTTGTATAGCGAAGACTCCAACTCTATTAGCAATAAATGCGGGAGTATCTTTACATAGAACGGACTGCTTTCCTAGTATGCTCTCGCCGTAACCCATGAAGAAATCGATTACCCTTTGGTCTGTTTTAGGTCCAGGGATAATCTCTAGAAGTTGAAGATATCTAGGTGGATTAAAGAAGTGAGTACCACAGAAATTATTTTGGAAATCTTCAGAACGCCCTTCACTAAGTTGTGAAATTGGAATACCACTTGTATTAGATGTGATGAGGGTTCCATGCTTTCTGTATTTCTCAACTCGTTCAAATAGCTGTTGCTTTATGTCAAGTCTTTCTACAATAACCTCGATGATCCAATCACATTCCGCTATTCGGTGTAAATCGTCATCGAAATTCCCACATTCAATCCTTCCTATAAACCTCTTTGAGTATATAGGTGCAGGTTTTGATTTTAATGCGGATTTTAATGCTCCTTCTGAAGGTGCATTTCTAGGACCTTCTTTTGAAGGTAGATCTAAAAGAAGCACTTTAGATCCTGTTTGGGCTAAGTGGCAGGCTATAGCCGACCCCATAACTCCGGATCCAAGAACCGCTACTTTGCGGATTTGATGAGTTTTAATAGGTGCGTTCATATTACTGAAATGGCGTTAAATGTTCTGGTTCCTTCAGAATCGTATTCAATTTCTGGAGTCCTTCGGTTAATTCTCTTGTTGTCTTAGTGCCGAGCTTAGAAGCGAGTCGTTTGTTAAACCCTACAACTAAGTCTCGTGCTTGGTGGCGTGCTTCAAGTCCAGAAGGAGTAAGAAATACTCTCACAGATCTTCTGTCATTTTCATCGATTATTCTTTCAATCAAACCTTTCTCCTCCATCCCCTTGAGCGTTCTAGATAGCGAAGTAGGTTCCATTCCCATTCTAGGTCCAAGTTTAGTACTAGGGGTTCCTTCCTTTTCTATGCTTAGCAGTGCATAGCCTACCGATAATGTAATTCCACGTCTTTCAGCCTCTGCTGAGTATAGCCTTGAAAGCTGTACCCATGCAGATCTTAAATGGAAATCTAATATCTCTTCTCGTTTCATTGGGAAGGCAAGCTACAACAGATTTCCTATGCATGCATAATAAATTACTAATTATTCATAAAAAAAGCCCCAACGCATATGTTGAGGCTTTCTAAGTCTTTAATGATTGAATTATTCTACGATAACCCTGCTGATAATTCTAGAATTATTATCCTCAATATTAAGATTGTATAACCCTGGACTGCAGGCGGATAAATTTATTGTTTGAACTCCAGAGCTGATATTAGACCAAACCTCTTTGATCACCACTCTTCCCGTTGCATCATAAAGTGTGACATTTAGATTTTTAGCTGTAAGGAGCTGTATATCAACATTCAAAATATCAGTAGCTGGAACAGGGTAGACGTTTATCCCTTCAACTCCATCTATCTCACCCACAGAAGACAGAACGTCAACTACTACCGGTACTCTCTCACTAGTACAGATTAACTCATCCGTCGAGACCTGCCAGTCGTAGAAGAAGAAGTAAAAGTTCAATGCATTAGTTCCTGGAATAGAAGATGTTGTAATAGCTCCCATAGAACCTATCTCGTATGGATAAGCTGGGTTAGATCCATTTCCATCTCTCCAAAGTTGTGGGTTTCCATCTGTAGTTCTTAATCCTAATCCACCTCCAGTAGGAACTGCGAATCCTAGGTCCACAACGCTCTCTCCATCTGGAAGAAATACAGTTATAGAAGCTAATTCCCCAGCGAACGCATCAATTAACTGAATAGTTCTATTCCCATCACCATTAGCATACACCCTTACCGATTCAAGTGTGAATGGCTGGTATGCGTCGAATAATAGGTAACGCGTGCTATTTCCTTGATATTGACCGTTTACGTTTTTCTCAGTAGGACCTCCAGAACCTTGCGTTCCAGGATGTGATTCTAAATCTTCAACCCAGTAAGTTGATGTCTCAGACACGAAGGTGGTAAATGACGATCCTGTTGCAATAGGAGTGACATCATTTTCATTGATGTACCAAGCTGCTGATTCAGGTGCACCCACGAAGAATGCATTTCCTGGATTATCTATTTCGATATCACTAACATCGGGGACACTAAGAGCTGGGTACTGAATCACTTCGTGCTGTTCACTATTAGTTACCGCACCACAAACGTCTGTAAAGACAACGCTATACATTCCGTCCTCACTCACCGTAATTGAAGATGTAGTAGCCTGATTAGACCATATATATGTTCCGTCCTGAGACACTTCTAGTGTTACACTTCCATCACCACACATAGCTAACTGTCCATCGATAGAAATTGAAGGAGGAGTGGGGTAATAAACTTCAACAAAGTATAAATCGGAAGTTGTCTCGCACCCATTGCCATCTGAAAGTGTTACATAATAACTACCAGCTTCTGAAACCTCAATGCTAGTTTCTTCTGATCCTGTAGACCAAACCGTTGTATAACCTTCTGTAGTACTCAATGTAGCGACTGTCCCAGGACAAAGTACTCCTTCTGCTTGTGATGAAGTGATCGATGCGTCTAGGTTACAGAAGGGAGGAAGAACGATATCGTCAACCCAAGCTGCGTCAGATCCTGAACTCACAATAAAGTCCTTCTCGTATCTCCACTCTAAAGTATGTGAACCTGCTGTTAGAAGAAACTCCTCCTCTACCCAGCCAGATGATCCAGACCACTCTCCCAGAAACTCACCATCTACTATAAAGTATAGGTAGTCGTAATCTAGTTCGCAATCTACTTTTCTAACGAAGCTTACCATTCCATCAGCAAGGACATCAAGGTCGAGTACTAGTGTAGAAGTTTGGCTATCGTTAATATCTCCAGACTGCAAGCAGTTTACACCCTGATAAGGATTCTCACTAGTAATGAACCAGGGCTGGTTTCCCTCCATCTCCCAGTTAAACGTATCTGTAGTTCCAGACTCCCAGTTTTCTACGATTAGGTTAATTACCTCAATGAACTCAGCCTCCGCTCCATAAAGCCCAGCCGTCCCTGTAAACCCAATGCTCAATAATTCACCCAGTCCAGCCGAAGGCGAGATGTCAATATTAAATATGGCAGTAGTGGTCATTCCTTCAGCTACTGATCCTGAGTTATATGTGACATTGTTGACAGTGACATCAGGATGTGAAATGTCAATTAAATTTTGTAGAGAATAAGCCCAGTCGTGACCTTCATTTAGGACCTCTATAATAAGGTCAGCATTCTCTCCGCTCTCAAGAATTCCATTTCCTCCATCAGCTACTGTAAGTCCTACAACAGTAAGTGAAGGAGCATTAAGTGTTATATTAAATTGAGTATCCCAAGAGTTGCCAGCAGAATCTGCAATGTCAACTAGGAAAAGAGCAATGTGTCCATCTTCTACCCCACCAACGACATCGAAAGCAAATCCTTCAAGAGTAAGCGTGCCTCCTTCTGAAATATTTCCAGCTGATAACGCGCCGGAAGTAATATTCACCCAAAGGTCAGATGTCGTAATCGTTACCATCACATTCGCAGCGACTTCGATTCCTACATTCTCAAGATCTAGGTCGAGAACGATAGATTCTCCCTGATCCACCACTCCGTCCATGTCGCCTGAGATATCATCGGCTTGTGGATTGTTAGCAATAACGTAGGGGCCTTCAGCAGGGACTACCTGAGCGAAGGCTTGGTATGGCAGGGTATTGTAGGCCGTTCCTGTAATTAGGATATTTCCGGGAAGTGATAGGGGGGCATAAAGCGTGATGTCCGCTACTCCGCCGACCACGAATGCGGTGCCTAGAATCTCGCTACCAACTGTGATAGCAACTAGTGCGCCTTCTGTGCTGCATGAAATTTGTAGAGCCGGAGTTCCGAGGAAGTACACGTTCTGATGTACGAGCTGTAGTTGAGTAGGGGTTGCTGTTCTGAGCACTACAGAGGGGTCGCCGAAGACACACCAAGTGTCAGTCATCTCATCTCCCTGTCCTCCGTAAACATCATTCATGCTTGCGCAACCGTGTGAAACTATAGAGCCTGTCGTGTGATGTATTGCCACCGCACCTTGTTCTACGATTAGGTTGACCATCTCGTCTTGGCCTTCCATGGGTGGTGCCCAGCTTTGGAGGACGCTTGAAAATGCACCGCCGATTCCGCCTATCGCTTCTCCGTTGGAGTTGGTTGCTTTAGACCAAACCTCTCCAAAGCAGTCTCCACTTCCTTCACCTTCGTCAAAGTCACCCACGCAACACGCTACTGGCACAAAGAATGGGTACATACCGTGGTTGTTAAGTTGGTTAATCGCATTACTATCAAACCCACTAGTAGCCACTCCATCGTGATATCCGTGTCCACAATAGTTAATCAATGAATTGCCTTTGTTTATGATGGTGATCATGTCACCAGCATTAGGACTGCCGGCTACGTCTTGAGTTCCGTCAGAACTCACAGAACTACCTCCTTGAGATCCGTCATATACCTCCCAGACTTCATTGAAGCCGTAATCTAGAAGGAGGTCCTTAAGGTTGTTTTGGTGTTCCCAATCGCTCTCCCCTTCGTCACCAATTCCAGCCCCTTCGTTAGATCCCATCCCAACGGCTGTATTGAACCAGTTTTCATCCATACTTGGATTCTTCTCGTATTCTAGAGTCCTAGAAACCACCGTTAACATTTCCGTGACGTTGTGAGTCAAAAGACGTCCGACAAAAAAGTCTGGGTAGTTATCGTTACCGTCAACGTATGAATAGCACGGGTCACAGAATCCGCTTCCGCCAGAGTTGTTGACTAGCTCGGATGGGATTTGGTCTTCATCACCAGCGATAATCACATGAGTAAGACCCTCGTTGAAATATTGATCGCTGAGGAAGCTCTTGATGCCAGCAATACCGCCCAAATCAGATGCGTAAACCACTTCCGTTTCTAAGCCCTTCTCGCGCTTCCACTGTACTAAAGGAGCTATCGCCGCGTCGTATATAGGGTCGGTAATGAATATGATTTTCCCGTGCTCCTCCTGTAAATCATAACGAGTAGATGCAGATTCTGAATTGATGAATCTACGCGACATCCCGTCCTTAAGTTCAGCTGTGAGCCTTGCTTGTGAGCCTACGGCTAATGTGTTCGAGCTTGCGCCATCAACGTCTATGACTCTTAAGGTGATAGAAGTGTAAACCCTCAATATTTTAGTGATGGGGTTGTATTGCATAGGGTAAACCCAAACAGCCTGACCTCTAACTCCACTCTGAATGAATGGTGAGTTTAAGCTTGCAACTTCAGTGGGGAAGAACGAGTCAACAGAGTACTGCTCGCCTTTTACGTATGCGATTTCAGAGGGCTCGATGTTGCGGAATAAATTTCCCTTAGAAGGAGCGATTTCTATGTTCTCGTAATCGGAGAATTCAGAGCTTAGGACTTCAATTGAGGTTCTAGATTGGCCGTTTATTAGAATTGCAACTGACGACTTAGATAGGTCAGGTGATCCTTTAATAAGTAGAGGAAAATCGTCGCCCACTCTCGGAATGATAGCGTCGCCCTCAGATGTTTCAACCGTGTTGAAGGCTGGGTCCGCAAAGTGGAACTGTAAAACTGTTCCTTGGCCGCCATCTCCTAAAAGGGTAGCGTGAGGGTGGGAGAATGCGGTTGAGGTTTGGGCTAAAGAAACCTGAGTCAAAGAAAATAATGCGGTAATAAGAATCGCAGTTGCGGGAAATAATTTAAAATGCATCTTGCAGGATGTTTGTTATTCTATCAAAATCTTCTTCATCACAGGAGCGGTTTCGCTGCTCCCATAAATCGCAATGAGGTACATGCCAGAAGGCAAATAACTCACGTCGAAAGACTGTGAATCAGGTTTTAATTCAGTTATAAGACTACCATTAATATTAAATAGTTGCACGAATTCCAAAATAGAATTTCCTACACTATTTATATTCAAAATTTCATTCGCAGGGTTAGGTCCTACAGTCCAAACTTCTGGCCCTAGCTCTGACTCCGCGACCTCTTCAACGCCCACCACGCCAGTAATTATAGAGAAGTATAAGTCCACGTAATTATCAGGATCGTCAGTAGGGTAAACCCAAAAATGCCAGTTCCCTTCTCCCACTATCGCCAGCGGACTCAATACTAATTTTAAAAAAGCTTCCTCTCCCGGTCCTACAAGCTGCATATCAGCTGAGCCAGGAATACCAGTGTAGCACTGCCCTAGATCGCACAGATTCACATTCCATCCCTCGGGATATTCCTCATCTATCAATCTCCAAGTTAAACCCAGACTGTCTATCAGTTCGTTGATGATATCAATTTTATGAATCGAGTAAATCGAATCCACATTAACGGTAGCAGTTAAGCTATCCGTAGGCGTGACAATAAACTGAGCATTCAAACTCAGTCCCATAGAAACCATAAAAATTAAAACCCCAACTCTCTGCATGTCGCTAATTTACGATTCATTTCTCTAACTGCGTTCCAACTATTGTTACTTTGCAACACAAAACTAATATTAGATAAAATGGATAGAGTAGGGTTTGAACCTCGTGTGAAGGCGTATTTAATTGATTATTTATACCAAATAGTTTTCACCATTTTCGTTACTATAATATTATGGTTAACTGGATTGTATGGTGATGGACTTATGTCGACAGAAGACATTAAAGTTCTTACAGATTCATTTGAGCCTTTAGATGTTGATACGAAATGGGTGATGGATATATTTTATTGCATTACCTATGGAGGGATTGTCTCAGTATTTCTTTATTCATTAATCGAAGCGATTAGCGGAGCTAGTCTCGGTAAAAGACACATCGGATTAATCATAGGTTATGAGGATGGAAGAGAGGGAGATCTTTCGCTTTTCATATCTAGGTGGGCTGTAAAGAATATCTCACATCTGATGAAATTTGCAATGATAATTTCCGGGATGTTCATTCTACAAACAGCTGGAGATATACTGAATTTAATTATGTTCGGTGGTTGCTTTATGATGCTTATGAGCGCGAAGCAAGCTCTACACGATAAGGTCGTAATGTCAGCGGTGTATTATAGTGAAAGTGAAGTCGAACTATTATAGGAACACCCCGTCAGACATTCTGAGTGTTCTATCAGCTCTAGAAGCTAATTCTTCGTTGTGTGTGACTATGATTATCGTCAGGCCTAATTTATCGCGCAGTTCGAAAAACAAGTCGTGAAGTTTTGCAGCATTTTCCGAATCCAGATTTCCAGATGGTTCATCTGCGAGCAAAACATCTGGGGTGTTCATTAGCGCTCTAGCTACGGCTACCCTTTGCTGCTCACCTCCAGATAATTCTGAGGGCAAGTGAGCAGACCTGTCCGATAACCCCAGGTCGTTAAGTAATTCAGTCGCACGAGTTTTCGCCTCGGAATCACTCATACTTCCTATCCAAGCGGGCATCATCACGTTTTCTATGGCTGAGAATTCAGGGAGTAGTCTGTGAAATTGAAAAACAAATCCTATATGCTGATTTCTAAAATTAGCAAGGGCTTTGCGAGAGAGTTCTGAGATGTTCCTTCCAGAGATAAAAAGACCTCCTGACGTAGCACTGTCTAAAGTCCCGATAATCTGCAGCAAGGTGGTTTTACCTGCGCCCGATGCGCCTACGATACTCACCACCTCTCCTTTTTCAATCTTCAAGTTGACACTTTTCAGTACCTCGAGAGAGCCGAAAGACTTGCTTATATTTTTTACCTTAATCACATGTGCAATCTACGCAATCAGAGCACAAAAGTTACCTAACTTTGCAACCGAAAAATCAAGCTTAAAAGCAACGAAATGAATCTTCACGAATACCAAGGTAAATCTATCCTCAAGAGTTTTGGGGTTGCTATACAAGAGGGGATGGTCGCTGACACTCCGCAAGGCGCTCACGATGCTGCTGTTATATTAGCTAAGCAAACTGGAACTGAATGGTTCGTTTTGAAAGCCCAAATCCATGCCGGTGGTCGTGGTAAAGGAACCGTCACTGAAACTGGATCTCATGGCGTTGTTCTCGCAAAAGGACTAGACAAGGTTGAAGGTGTTGCGTCTGGGATTTTAGGTGGTCACTTAGTTACTGCGCAGACCTCGGAGAAAGGAAAGCTAGTGAGTAAGGTTCTAATCGCACAAGACGTTTATTATCCTGGAGAAACAGAAACGGAGGAGTACTACATGGGTGTCCTACTTGACAGATCTTGTGGTAAGAATATCATCATGTACTCTCCGGAAGGAGGGATGGATATCGAAGCAGTAGCTGAGAATACTCCAGAACTTATATACACGGAAACTATAGATCCGGGTGTAGGCTTACAAGGCTTCCAAGCGAGGCGCATAGCGTTCAATTTAGGACTCTCAGGTCAGGCATATAAGCAGATGGTTAAATTCGTTTTTAAATTATACGAAGCTTACGTCGGTTGTGATGCAGCGATGTTCGAGATTAATCCAGTCCTAAAGACTTCAGATAATCTTATTATCGCCGTTGACGCTAAGGTCAGCTTAGACGGAAATGCTTTATACCGCCATCCAGATTACGCTGCAATGCGCGATAAATCGGAAGAGGATCAAGCAGAAGTTGAAGCGGATGAGATAGGTCTTAACTACGTAAAGCTTGACGGTAACGTAGGTTGTATGGTTAATGGAGCTGGTCTCGCGATGGCTACAATGGACATCATCAAGATAAGTGGAGGTGAACCAGCTAACTTCCTAGACGTAGGTGGTACCGCTGATGCTGCTCGTGTAGAGCAGGCATTTAGAATTATCCTTCAGGATAAATCTGTTAAGGCCCTCCTCGTAAACATTTTCGGCGGAATTGTTCGCTGCGATAGAGTAGCTCAGGGAGTTGTGGATGCATACAAGAACATGGGTAATATTGATGTACCTATCATCGTGCGCCTTCAGGGAACTAATGCCGTAGAGGCGAAGAAACTGATCGATGACTCTGGTCTAGAAGTGACATCTGTAATTCAGCTTCAAGACGCAGCTGATGCAGTTGCTGCAGTGGTGGCTTAAAAAGCTTCGGTTAGGTTTGCTTTAACAACAGCTATATTTTTCTAGCTATTTGGACTCCATCCCAAAGAGGGAGGAGTACGTTTTCTAATTGTGGGTGAGACGCTATGTGCTGATTAAGTCTGTGTATCCGTGCTGTACCAGAATTAGGTTTGGAGAGCTTGATCGGGTCTAACACAGCTCCACCCCAAATAACATTATCCACTAGAAGCCATCCACCCGGGTTCAAGTTTTCTATGGCGAAATTTACATAATCAATCTGGTGCTCTTTGTCGGCATCTATCCAGATTAGATCATAAGGTCCGTGGAGTTTCCCGCTTTTTAAAGAGTCTAGGGCGTGCCCGAAGAATCTGTTTACGTTTTTGAGGCTAGCTTTTTTCCAGAACTCATCTTGAATTTTTTCTAGCTCGTCGTTTATTTCTAGCGTATCGATTTCACCTCCGTCGGCAAGCCCCTCGGATAAGCAGATAGTTGAATAGCCAGTGAAAGTACCGAATTCCAATATCCTCTTCGGACGTATCATCTTACTGATCATAGACAGGAATCTACCCTGAATGGGGTCGCTCAGCATTTGGGGTTTAGTGGTGTTCAGCCACGTAGCCCTTCTCAAGCTAGCTAGAACTTCGTTCTCTTCAGAAGAATGAACGGTGGAATATTCATTTGTTGCGTCCTCAAAATGTGCCATACTGCAAATCTACCCCGTACCTTGCGGAATAATGGCAAAGAGACGACGTAACGATGATGGAATGGTGTTCAGCACTAGTTCAAGTTTCAGTTGGGATGTGGAAGATTCTACTGAGTATGAAAACTGGTCGTCGTC
>CAWVZZ010000047.1:0-12937 GCA_963934745.1 uncultured Flavobacteriales bacterium
CGCGGTTTCCCTATTGGTAACCTGTTTCGTGATTTTTAGCTGCCTCATGTGCTTTAATTAATATCTAATCCAAATAACAACGTTGACTTAATATACTTTCGTCTAGTCAGTCAATATTAATCTCTCTTCTCTTCCGTTCTGTCGTTTCTTCTGTCGTTTGTTCTATCTCCGCGATCTCCACGATCTCTTCTGTCACCTCTGTCACCACGGCGAGGTCTTTCAGCTGGCTCAACATATCCCTCTGGCTTGTCTAATAGAGCCTTACGACTTAATTTGATTTTACCAGTCTTAGGATCACGTCCTACAACTTTAAACTTAACAGTTTCACCTTCTTTCAAAATGTCTTCAACGTTATCTACGCGCTTCCATTCTAATTCACTTACGTGAAGAAGTCCATCGATACCAGGCATTACTTCAACGAAAGCACCATATGGCATAATCGTCTTCACTTTACCTTCATACACTTCCCCGATCTCAACAGTCGGTGGGAATGCGATTGCTTTAATGCGTTTAACTGCATCATCTATAGCGGCTTTATCAGAAGCAGCAACTTCAACTCTACCCTCTCCATCTATATCCTCGATAGAAATGTTTGTGTTAGTCTCAGCTTGTAGCTCTTGAATGATCTTTCCCCCAGGCCCGATGATTGCACCGATAGCATCTCCAGGAACATTAAATGCAACAATTCTAGGAGCGTGTGGCTTGAAATCTTCGCGAGGCTCAGCAATAACCTTTAGCATCTCACGACGAATGTGATGACGTCCTTCACATGCTTGATTAAGAGCTTCTCTTAAAACATCCATGCTAATACCCTGGATTTTCATGTCCATTTGGCAAGCAGTAATACCATCAGCGGTACCAGTAATCTTAAAGTCCATATCACCTAAGTGATCCTCATCACCTAAAATATCACTTAGAATAGCATATTTACCAGTTTCCTTATCAGTGATAAGACCCATAGCAATTCCAGAAACAGGTGCCTTTATCGGAATTCCACCATCCATCAGCGCCATTGTACCAGCACATACTGTAGCCATAGAAGACGAACCATTTGATTCTAAAATTTCTGAAACTAAACGAATTGTGTATGGACAATCTTCAACTGGAGGTAAAACATGTTTAAGAGCACGTAACGCGAGGTTTCCGTGACCAACTTCACGACGACTTGTTCCACGCAGTGGTCTCTCTTCACCAGTTGAAAACGGAGGGAAGTTATAGTGTAACATGAACTTCTCTGTCTTGCGAACTAAAGCACCGTCTATTAACTGTTCATCTTGCTTAGTACCTAGAGTTAATGTCGTTAGTGCCTGAGTTTCACCTCTTGTGAAAATAGCAGACCCGTGACAACTTGGTAAGTAATCAACCTCACCCCAAATATCTCTTATATCTGTTGTCGAACGTCCGTCTAAACGAACTCCATCATTTAATACTAGATCACGAATAGCCTTTTTCTGTACATCATGTAAGTAAGTCTTAAGCATGAATGATTTTCCCTTGCGCTCTTCATCTGAAAGAGTTTCTAGGAAATCAGCCGTAATTGCTTTGAAAGAAGCTTTACGCTCTGATTTAGAAGAGCCTTTTTGAGCAGCTTCATACATAGGTGGGTATAAAGTATCAAATACCTTAGCTTTCATATCATCATCGTGATCCTCGTGACAGTACTCACGACTTACGCCGTACTTGCCTACTTGCTTAGCTAATGCGATTTGGGCTTCACATTGTGTCTTAATCGCATCACCGGCAACAATAATAGCCTCAACCATTTCGTCTTCACTTACCTCAGACATTTCACCTTCAACCATTACGATACTATCAACAGTACCAGCAACGATTAAGTCGATGTCAGCTGACTCAAGTTCTGTACGTTGTGGGTTAATAACCATTACTCCATTAATACGTGCTACTCGTACTTCAGATATAGGTCCGTTGAAAGGAACATCACTAACAGCGATACAAGCACTAGCAGCTAGACCTACAAGGCTATCTGGCAACACCTCTTCGTCTGAAGACATTAATTGCACCATTACCTGAGTTCCTGCGTGGTAATCACTAGGGAACATTGGTCTAAGAGCTCTATCAACTAGACGCATCACTAGAACTTCGGTATCAGAAGGACGTGCTTCACGCTTAAAGAAACCACCAGGGAATCTTCCCGCTGCTGCGTACTTCTCTCTGTAATCTACTGTTAACGGAAGGAAATCTACTTCATCTCTAGCATCATTACTACTAACAATAGTAGCTAGCATCATCGTGTTTCCACAACGTAGAACGATAGACCCGTCAGCTTGTTTAGCTAGTTTTCCAGTCTCGAGGGTGATCTCACGCCCGTTGCCGAGATCAATGGTTTGTGTATGTACCGTGTAATTCATTTCTTTTCTATATATCTTCTTCTAATGTGCGGCCAAGTAATACAAGTGTGTTTTCAACTTGCTTTTTATAACAAAAACCAGACCAAAAAACAATGTATGTCTAACCGAGATTTTCTCGGTTAACAGATCTAGCGACGTAGCCCTAATTCTTTTACGATTGCACGGTAACGAGTAATATCCTTAGCCATTAAATAGTCTAAAGCTTTACGACGTTTACCAACTAAAGTAATTAGCGCTCGTTGCGTGTTAAAATCTTTGCGGTTATTCTTGAGGTGCTCTGTTAGGTGAACAATTCTGAAGGAAAACATAGCAACTTGTGCCTCTGGAGACCCTGTGTCTTCAGCTCCTTTTCCGTGTTTTGTGAAGAATTCTTTCTTCTTTTCTGCGTCTAAGTAATACATATCGAAATCTTTTGATGTCCGCGATGCGAATTTTAATGAGCCGCAAAGATACGTCAAATGATAGTTGATAAACTACTTCCCTAGCATTTCTTAATCAATACTTTAATCTTGAAAACTTTAAGTTGCCGTATGTAGCATCCTCAACATAAAATCAAGTTTGGCCTTAAGATCTTTCCTCTCCACTATCATATCCAGAAACCCATGCTCTAGAAGGAACTCAGACCTTTGAAATCCCTCAGGCAAGTCCTTACCTATTGTTTCTTTAACTACTCTAGGACCTGCGAATGCTATTAAGGCATTTGGCTCTGCAATATTTATATCTCCTAACATTGCGAATGATGCTGTCACTCCACCAGTTGTGGGGTCAGTCAACACACTTATATATGGCAGTCCAGCTCTTGCTAACATAGAAAGCTTAGCACTTGTTTTAGCCATTTGCATAAGACTTAGTCCCGCTTCCATCATTCTAGCGCCACCAGATTTGGATATACATATAAATGGCACGCCTTTCTTTATTGCATGATCAATGCCCTTAGCTATTTTCTCACCAACTACTGAGCCCATAGACCCTCCGATAAAGGCAAAGTCCATACATGCAATCACAACAGGAGCACCATCCATATCGCCAGAAGCAACACTTAGAGCATCGTTTAATCCCGTTTTCTTCTTAGCCGCTTCTAATCTGTCGGGATATGGTTTTGTATCCGTGAACTCCAGAGGGTCAAGCGAGGTCATTTTAGGAGCTAAACGGCGACATTTACCATTGTCGAATAAAAAACTAAAGTACTGACTTGATCCTATCCTCTCATGATGGCCGCAATGTCCACATACCCACACAGCAGCTTCATGTTCCTGGGCAGATACAACAGTTTTACAACTGGGGCATTTATACCAAGCGCCTTCTGGAATCTCCTTCTTTTCAGCCGACTTTGTTTTAATTCCTTCTGTATTTCTTTGAAACCAACCCATGTGTAATGATTTAATCGAGCGGCTAAGTTATGAGTATTAAAATGGATGTCCTATACCTAAATGAATAGCTCCTTTCGGACGTGACTGACCCAGCCATCTTTCTGATTGAATAGATGTGGGGTCATAAACCCTTAACGCAGCATCTAATCTTATTAGAAAGAAATCGAAGTCATACCTCAAACCCATTCCTGCACTAAATGCTAAGGAGTTAAATCCTCCTGATTTAAGAGAGGAACCATCATTTAACCCGTTATCGTGAAGCCAGACATTTCCAATGTCCGAAAACATTGCCAAGGTAATAGACTCTGACCATGCCAACCTCAACTCCGCTGACATCTCAAAACTCACATCACCCACTCCATTTAACAAACCAACTTCCGATGACTCAGAATTGAAAGTCCCTGGACCTAGATCCCTCACTGGCCACCCCCTTACTCCGTTCGCTCCGCCTCCGAAAAAACCCCTATCATAAGGAAGTGCTGAAGTTCCATCACCTATCCACGCTGAACCTACTCTAATTTTAGTGACCCAAGTTCTTCCATCCACACCTAATACAGAACCACTAGCTTTCCATGCACCATCCAACCTTATAAATTTAATAATAGGCACATTACCTATATAGACACCCCCATCATCGAGAACATTTAATCCTAATAATGGCGCAAGAGGTTTAGATAAAGCGCCAGACCACTCAAAATTAATGGCTATAGAATTCAATACCGATGCATTCGTAGTGGATTGCACCCAAGACAAACTGCTGCCGGTTGTTGCGTAATCACTAAATCTATATGACAATAAGGGGTCATTTGCCTCTGATAACCACTGGTCAAAAATCTCATCCTTATCTAGACTTACATAACTAAATCTAAATGGGTTAAAAATAATTTTACTGTTCTTCTTTTTATTCTCTATCCAGTCTATGCTATGGTTAAAGTTAAAGGTTGTACGTATGTATTCAGGGCGTGATTCTTTAGCTGCATTTAGCAACCATTCGGAGTGTGCATTTGTAGATTTAGGTAATGAATTGATATTGAATGGTGATGCTCCGATTGTTCTGTATACCATTTGAAACCCAAATTCTCCACTGTTTGGCACGATGGAATTGTGATTATATGAAAACGGTTCCGTTGATGCAATCGAAGCTGATGCTGTCCACGAAAGAACATCTGCCTTTTTAGTTGTGTTTTTATCTGTCCAAGTGATTTTTGCTAATGGACCAAACCGTGTATCTGCTCTAGTCATATCTAATTCTAAAGCTATACCATATCTGGGAGCGCTTTGTAGAACTATAGTAACATCAACTGTACCGAATTCATCTGAAGATGTTTTTGGAAAATCTTTCCTTATTTCAAGGGATTTTATAGCAGACACTGAAGACAATCTTCGATATGAAGCTTCGAAAATCGAAGGGTCGTAGCTACCACCTTTTTCAAGTAACACGAGATAACTAAGAATATCGGAATGGATAGGTTTCCTCATATCACTTTGATCAAAGAATACATTTCCAATTTTCATTTTTAAGTGAGGTGTGGTTGAATATTTATCTTCATTGTTTTGGGCTCTTAAAACAATTTCAACATTAACTCTACCTGTACATTTGGATGTGTCTAATTCATATTGAATAAACCCCTCGTTTAATGACGCAAAACCTAAGGACTGCGCTCTTGCAGCCAGCCTTGACCTCTCCGCTTGTAAAACCTTCATGTTTAGAGGGTCGCCACTGATTATGGCACTATTTCTCATCAAGTCATCCATTGGAAGGCCTGAATCAGTTCCCACCCAGTCGATTGTGTCTAAGTACCATCTCATTCCCTGCATCACATTATATACAACTATTATATTTCCAGATCGAGTTGAATCAACCGCAACAACAACTTCGGCATTTAGAAAGCCATAGTGCCGCATCACCTGCTCCATCTTAACCTCAGTACGCGATATAATTAAGTCGTCAAATATCACTGGCGGCTCACCGAAAACTTCCCTCACCACATATCTATATCCACCCGGCGCCTTTCCACGGCTAGCTCTTCGGTCAAGGCTTTTTTGAAATTTATTAGCGCTAATAGAATTGTACGCTAATAATCTCCATCTCACACCCAATAGCTTTTTGTTTTCCCGCAGGATAAATACAGACTCTAAGTCATGAATCATCTCTTTAGAAAGAGTAGAATCTGATGTTATCAGCTGCTTTGTTAAAATCGGACTGGTTTGGGATGTGACATCAAATGGTTTTATCATTAAAAATATCACCAGCATTAACACAATGTAACTTTGAGGCATTAGCTTTGTAATTATGCTCACTAAAAACGTAAGAAACGCCATAAAAGCCCTTCGAAGTAAGGATAACCGTTTGCAACAAAACCAAATGGTAGTAGAAGGATTCAAGAGTATATTAGAATTGTTAAAGAGCAGAATCGTTGTAGAACGAATTTACATTACATCTGGTATAGAGGAGTCTTCAATTCTAAACGAAATTAAAGTCTTAGCTAGCACATCAGATATTTCTCTGTGTGATGTGTCAAATAAAGACATGGATATCATGTCAAGTCTGAAGAGTGCTCCTGGGATCCTAGCTGTAGGTAAACTCATCAACTCTCCAGTTACAGATGTGATTGACCGGCTTAAGCAGGCGGGACCATGCTCAACTTCATGTATTATCATTCTAGATGATTTAGTTGATCCAGGCAATGTCGGCACATTGATTCGCACCGCGGAGTGGTTTGGTTTTGCGGGTGTCATTTGTTCAGAAAGAACGGCTGACATATGGAACCCTAAGACGATTCAAGCATCCATGGGGTCTGTATTCCGAATACCTATAGGAGTGGCTTCGCCTATTGATGTTATCAAAGACAACAACTTAAAAGCTGTAGCACTAGAAGCAGACGGAGAGAACTTATATAATGATGATTTCATTCCAAACGCAATAGTTATAGGTTCTGAATCTCATGGCATCACTCCTGCACTATCTAAAGTTTGTGCTAAAACCTGGTCAATCCCAGGTAAGGGTCATACGGAATCGTTAAATGCCGCTATAGCAGGAGCTATAGTATCGGCAGAACTTGCACGCAGAACTAGCTAAGAGAGTAATTATCTGATTACCTGATATTTAGCTAGCAATGGCTGAACGGTTATTTCACACCACTTTCTTTCTATTTCCTCTTTAGAACATAAATCTGTCCCTACAAACGAGACAACGTCATTCAGCCTTGACGTAAAGAGTTCCTCATCATTAGAAGTTACAGTAAACTCACTATTTTCAGGAAGTGATATCTCCAGATATTTAGCTGAAAGTAGTTGATTAGGGAAAATCTTATAGCCACTGAAGATAGATTTATCAACTAGTGCTGCTAGAACTCTTTCAGTCCTTACTCCGTCTTCCTCTGCCCATGGGATTGTATTGCAGAAATGAAGATGCACCCTACCCTTGTGCCCCGTAATACCTAAAGCCATGCTCATTTCGTCCTCTCCAGGGGCCTTCTCATAGTTACCGTTTTTTTCTATCATCAACAGCTCTCTCACCTTAAAAGAGTCACAGGGGTCCCACTCATAAGACAAACTAATGGGCCTCACATTTAAACCGTCCCAAGTATCCTGACCTCCTTCAGAAATAAGCATTCTTATCAGGGCTGGAGACGTCGAGTCCTTTCCGTTTTTCGCCCTTCCTTCCTTCTGAGCAAGCCAAACTGACTGACCTCTAGCAATTGCGCTTCTAATATAATCCGATACTAGTAGACTGCTAGCCCATCTCTCTCTCGCAGATCCTCCTCTTGGCACCACGAAACATCTGTTAAGCCGTACTAAATCTTCTATCCATTTTTTAGACAGTAAATTATCTCCTATCCCTATTTCTGTTGATGAATAACCATTACCCATTCTAGCTACATTGACTAGAGAGGGGTCTAGAACGATATCCTTATGGTTCGTCAGGTGCAATGTGGTTTCCGACAAAGCAAATTCGACAGTTTCAGCATCGAAACCAACGGTCACACCATCGGTAGCACCTTCTATCAATGCCTCTAAAAAAGGGAAAGTCAACTCATCCTGAAACTCCTGAACTGATTGCATGAAAGGCATCGCTTCAGCAATTTCCTCGGCGTTATCAGCTCCAATTAAAGGAGTTAGCAACGCCAACCAATCTATACTATCAGACAGACTTTTAGCTACAGAAGCAGTTTCTGCATCCGAATAGGGTCTTATATGTTCGAAGTCGTGTTTTGACATCCGTCGGGCAAGATACCCCACCTACCTTTGTAACCGATAATGACTTTCGAAGATCTTAAAATAACACGTCAATTTCTTAATGCAATTGAGGATAGCGGTTTCACAAAACCTAGCCCAATTCAAGAAAAAGCTATACCGCCAATTAATGGTGGTCAAGACGTAATAGGCATTGCCCAGACAGGAACGGGAAAGACCGCTGCTTTTGCACTTCCATTACTTCAGAAAATTAAATTCGCTCAGGACTCACCCCCTAGGGGTTTAGTTCTGGTGCCTACTAAGGAACTTGTCATACAGGTTCATGGAGTTTTTTGTTCTTTAGCAGCATACACCGATATTAGGTGCATCGCTTTATATGGTGGTGTGGGGCCTAAAACTCAATTAGAGGGTCTCGAGAAAGGAGTTGATATTATCATCGCTACACCCGGAAGATTTCTAGAATTATATTTAAAAGGGGGAATTAAGCCAAAGAAAATCAAGACGCTGGTCCTTGACGAATGTGACAGGATGATGGATATGGGGTTTATGCCTCAACTCAGAAACATTCTCGAGGTGATTCCATCTAAAAGACAAAACCTTCTATTCAGCGCTACTTTCCCTGAAAGAGTGGAAAGATTGTCTGAGGAGTTTCTGCTTTGGCCTACTAGAATAGAAGTCAGTCCTCAAGCTACACCTGTCGCAACAGTTACACAACTGAAAACAGCTGTACCTAATATTAGGACTAAACTCAATATGTTAGCCCACCTATTAACAATAGTTTACCCTGAAGAAAGAACTCTTATTTTCGTCAGAACGAAGGAGCAAGCCGAGTCAATATCTAAATTTCTTGAAAGAACCATCTCTGGAGGAGTACGAGGACTTCACAGTAACAAAGCCCAAAACACTCGCTTACACGCAATGGATCTCTTCAGGGAAGGAGCCATTAGAGTGCTGGTAAGTACTGACGTGGCTAGTCGAGGGATTGATGTCCCGGACACGAAGCTTGTAATTAACTGTACTGTACCGAGGAACTCATCCGATTATGTTCACAGAATAGGACGGACAGGCAGAGCATTCAGAGCTGGTGTTGCACATACTCTGTATGATCCTAGTGAGAAAATGTACTTAGCTTCTGTAGAGTCTTATTTACCTAGTAAAAACGTTATTACCGAAGTCCCACTTCCCGATGTCATAACAATAGAGACGACACCAAAATACGAGGCTAAAGACATGGCGAGGGACATCGATTATCAAAAACGCAAAGCGGACCCAACATTCCAAGGTGCATTTCACGAGAAGAAAAACCGAAAATCCCAAGCCAAATCACGGCAGCAGCGTAGTGCTAGAAGAAGGAAATAAGGTTACCCCATCTGTTTCGAGTACATAGCCTTCCTCGTAACACATTATCGCAAGCCTCCCATCAATTAGTGACTCTATGTGAGTGTGGTAGTTAAAATTAAACCCATTGCCCTTTAGCCAAGAATAGGATTCTTCTGCACTGCCTGACACGCGGCTTTCCATTCTAAGTTCTTTCAATAGACCTCGGTTCTTATCTAACACCCTTCCTACTTTTCTTAATTTTGAGGAAATTCTAACTGCATTTAATACTTTCATGACCACAATAACTGAATTAAAAAGCGTTGAAAAGTGTATACTTTATAGAAGGGTACTCTGAGTTTATATACGTTTATTTGCATTATGAATCTCTCTAGAAATTTGAATAAAGTAGGAATTGTAGGAGCTGGAGCTATGGGGTCTGGCATAGCCCAAATCGCCTCTCAAGCCGGTCATCATGTAGTAGTTTTCGATCTAAATCAAACTGCCCTCGACACCAGCTCAAAGAAGCTATCTAAGGTGATGAATCGACTAATCGAAAAAGGTGCTGTAAGTGAGTCAGTGGCTTCTGACATACAAGAGCGGATCACCAGAACTACTGACATATCTCAATTCAAAGATTGTGGGCTTGTGATAGAAGCTGTCGTTGAGGATCTGAATGTTAAACACAGTGTCTTCGCTCAAGTCGAAGATGTGGTTGGCGCAGATGCCATTATTGCATCCAACACATCATCTCTATCCATCACTACCATTGCAGCAGGATGCAAACATCCTGAACGTGTTGTGGGATTACATTTTTTCAATCCTGCTCCTTTAATGCCCCTAGTTGAGATAATACCAGCCCTACAAACAAGAGATGAACTTGATGTGGAGTTAGTGGAGTTAATGACACAATGGGGTAAATCTCCTGTGATTACAAAGGACACCCCAGGATTTATTGTTAATCGCGTAGCTAGACCATATTATGGAGAAGCAATGAGGATTTTAGATGAAGGCCTTACAGACGTCTCAACTATTGATGAGGCTATGAGGTCATTAGGCTTTAGAATGGGGCCTTTTGAACTTACTGACTTAATAGGCCATGACGTAAACTATGCTGTTACTGAGTCGGTATTCAAAGCTTTTTACTATGACCCTAGATTCAAGCCGAGTATTACGCAATTAAAACTTGTGGAAGCTGGATGGCTAGGTCGTAAAACTGGAAGAGGTTTCTACAAATATGCTGAAGACGGAAGTAAGTCAAGCTTTATACTCGACAACAAAAACGACTTAAAAAAAACCATATCTGAAAGGATAATAGCAATGCTTATTAATGAAGCGGCTGATGCTGTTTTCTGGGGTATAGCATCAGTGGAGGATATCGATACAGCCATGACTAAGGGCGTGAACTATCCTAAGGGGTTGTTGGTTTGGGCTGACGAATGGGGAGCAGCAAAGGTGATTGATATAATTGAGAAACTGAGGGATAACTTTGGTGAAACAAGGTACCGAGTCAGTCCTAAATTAAGAGAGCTCGCAGCAACTGGCAAAAAGTTCTACAACTAGAACTATTTTCTACCTTAAACTTCTTATTGAGTGAAGTTTATGAGTCAATTCTCCCGACTCACCATGGATAATTCCATCTGGACTCAGCTTATCAATCCTAACTGATCCAGAGGCATGAATCACCTCATCTGCGCTGAGTAGAATTGCGACATGAGTCACCTCATCTTTATTATTTATAAAGAAGGCCAAATCATTAACCTCCCTTTCTTCCCAGCTCACTACACTACCTACTCCCGCTTGGTCGCTTGCGTCTCTAGGGAGATGTTTCGAGCTGCATAATTTTGCTGAAATCTGAGTCAATCCCGAACAGTCAATACCAGCAAATGTTCGCCCTCCCCACAGATATGGGACGCCTAAAAAAGTTTTGGCTAATTCACTCAATGAATGAATTGTTTGAAAAAGCACGGAATGTTTAAAGTTTTCTGTAGTTCTTCCTGCAATTTTTACCACCCCAGCACGTATAGTAATCCTTGTGCCAGCAGGATAAACCAGAATACTATCCGAACCCTCAAAAGTCAAGGCCTGAGAGACGCACATAGTAGCATTGTCTTCACCGGATGGTTCGTAATCGGTGAAATGTCTTAAATCCCCATACCCCTCGTACCCGTCATGATTGCACCTCAACTTAATCCAGTTGCCGTCAAGGTTTTCGAGGACTGTTATTTCTTCTCCGGCAAGGACTTGGGATACCATCTCTGATCTGTCGTTTGGCTTCGCCCTAAGAGGAACAAAGGGAAATATCGCGACCAGAGTATCCATAGCACTCATCTTAAATTATATAGCCTCTATTACAATCGCCGAAGCTCCTCCCCCGCCGTTACAAATTCCAGCAGCTCCATATTTAAGACCTCTTGCCTTAAGCGCGTGCACAAGTGTTACAACGATTCTACAACCGCTTGACCCAAGTGGATGACCTAGAGCCACAGCTCCTCCGTTCACATTTACTTTCTCAGGGTCTAAACCCAAAATCTGATTATTAGCTATCCCCACAACTGCAAATGCTTCATTTAGCTCCCACAAGTCTATTTCTGAAATGCTTAACCCAGCTCTGTCAAGTGCTACGGAAAGTGCTTTGGCAGGAGCAGTAGTAAACCACTCAGGTGCATGTGCAGCATCAGCTACACCTAAAATCTTTGCTATAGGCTTAAGATCATATTTAGCAACAGCCTCTTCCGAAGCTAGGACCACCGCACTAGCTCCGTCATTAAGAGTTGAAGCATTTGCTGCTGTTATGGTTCCTTCTTTATCAAAAGCAGGGCGTAAAGAGGGAATCTTATCCATTCTAACATTAGAGTACTCCTCATCCTTAGCGAACACAACAGGTTCACCTCGTCTTTGTGGGACTTCAACAGGGACCACTTCCGCGTCGAAGGATCCTTTATCCCAAGCATCAGAGGCTCTATTGTAGCTAGTGATCGCAAAAGCGTCCTGCTCTTCTCTAGTAATGTTTTTCTCTTTAGCACAAATTTCAGCACAATTACCCATGTGCACCTTGTTGTAAACGTCCGTTAAACCATCGACAAGCATACCGTCACGCATCTTAATGTCCCCAAACTTGATGCCATTTCTTGCGTTTAAATAGTGTGGAACTTGAGACATATTCTCCATACCACCTGCAATCACTATCTCTGCTTCGCCTGCGGCTATGGTGTTTTTCGCTAACGATATGGCTTTCATTCCGCTAGCACAAACCTTATTCACGGTAGTACACGGTACTGAGTCAGAAACTCCAGCAGCCATCGCCGCCTGTCTAGCAGGTGCTTGGCCTACTCCAGCTTGAAGCACATTACCCATAAAGACCTCATCCACCTTATCGGCATCAACTGATGCCACCTCAAGGGCTCCTTTAATAGCAACTGCACCTAATGCAGTAGCTGGAACAGATGAAAGCGAACCTAAAAAACTTCCCATAGGGGTACGTGAAGCTGATACTATATAAACGTTAGATGCCATATTAATTGTTTTACTGTCTGGGTAGTGGGTTGGTCTTAAGACTTTGCTTTAGGGGCTGCCTTTGCTTTAGGGGCTGCCTTTGCTTTAGGAACTGCCTTTGCTTTAGGGGCTGCCTTTGCTTTAGGGGCTGCCTTTGCTTTAGGGGCTGCCTTTGCTTTAGGAACTGCC
>CAWVZZ010000048.1:0-12847 GCA_963934745.1 uncultured Flavobacteriales bacterium
CGGGTTCAACATTCCAGGTGATTTGAGAAACAGCACTTTTGGAATTGCATATTTTGATTTATCAGGGCGTATCGACAAAGTCCTTACTTTTCAAAGACAGGGATCAACGAGTTTAGATACCGATAATTATGTACTCATAGAAACGGCTTCTCACTATGCTAAGTATCGCTTAGCTATACCTGTAGACGAGGTTAGAAGCCTCAGATCTTCTATAGGGCTTAGACTAGATAAAAATGTGCCGCAAGGAACCGAGATGTTTACTCTCACTATGCCTAACACCTGGAACACTCAAGTAGGGCTAGAGATGGCGTGGGTTCACGACAACACGAGGAATTTAGCTTTGAATCTAAGAGAAGGGATGAGGACTAAGGTTTGGTCTGAATTATTTCTCAATGAAAAAGGCCAAACCTTCGGCACACTTGGATTTGATTCTAGACGGTATATTAAATTATATGCAAACAGCATTCTTGCATTCAGATTAGCCGGAAACTGGTCTGTAGGAGAAATTAAATTATTACATCTACTGGGCGGCATAGATAATGTTATTGCCTTTTCAAATAATCATGGGACACCAATTGATGAATCCCAGAATTACGCCTACCAAGCCAGCATCACCCCTATGAGGGGGTTTAAGAGTAACGCTAGAAACGGAAGTAACGCAGCGATTGCAAACATTGAACTTAGAGTGCCCGTTTGGAGCACTATCTTTTCTACTCCTAGCAATTCAGATTTAATTCATAACCTCCAAATAGTAGGGTTTGTGGATGCGGGTTCAGCTTGGACAGGCCTTCACCCTTTTTCTGAGGAAAACACTTTTAATTCAACCGTGATTGAGAATAACCCCATAACTGTGACTATTGACAATAACCATGAACCCATCATTTATGACTTCGGGTGGGGGCTGAGAACTAGATTAATGGGGTACTGGGTTTGTGCAGATTTCGGGTGGGGAATAGATAATGGAATGCTGATGGAGCGTCGTTTTTCATTAAGTTTAAACTTTGATTTTTAACTTTAGACTTTTCTATGGAACCCACAACAATTTTTATACTTCTCGCAATAGGCATTATCGCTGGTGTGGCTAGTGGCTTTGTGGGTATCGGTGGTGGGTTAATTATAGTTCCTGCCCTGGTATACTTTCTAGGTCTAGACCAGCACACTGCTCAGGGCACGTCACTCGCTCTTATGCTCCCTCCTATTGGAGTTTTAGCAGCTATGCAATATCAATCTGAACAAAATATCGAATGGATTTATGCTGCTGTGATAGCATTGACATTTATAATCGGAGCTTGGATAGGAAGTAAGTGGTCCATGAAATTATCGCCTACGGTAGTGAGGTTAATCTTTGCTGCATTTATGTTTTACGCTGCAACATCGATGGCGTTGAAATCATTAAAAGAACTATTCTCTAGCAATGGAGCTTAAAACATTATTCACGTCCTCAGCAAGTGAGATAACTCCTAAGCTAATAGAATGGCGAAGACATTTACACTCGAACCCTGAACTTTCATACCAGGAAGTTCAAACAATGAAATTCATTTGTGAAGAATTGAAAGCTATGGGTGTAGAGTATAAGTCGGGAGTTGGAGAAACCGGTGTCGTAGCAACAGTAGAGGGTAAAAACGCTGGACTTAGGACTATAGCCCTTAGATCAGATCACGACGCGCTACCTATAACAGAGTCTAACGAGGTTGAGTATTGTTCTAAAAACAATGGCGTTATGCACGCCTGCGGTCACGATGCACACACCGCTTGTTTACTCGGTGCAGCATATATTCTAAATACGCACAAGTCTGAATGGGAAGGAACAGTGAGGTTGATATTCCAGCCGGGAGAAGAGAGGCTGCCGGGAGGTGCCACTTTGATGGTGAAAGCTGGAGTTCTTAAAAACCCTACCCCATGTCATATAATTGGACAACATGTTTTTCCTGACCTTCCTGCCGGCCATATCGGAATTCGTTCCGGGCTTTACATGGCATCAGCTGACGAAATTCATTTGACTATCAATGGAAAGGGAGGGCATGCTGCTCTTCCTGCAGGCCAAACTAATCCTTTACTAGTAGCATCTGAAATACTTTTGGCCTTAGAAAAATTAATAGCAGATCGAGAAAATAAAGAAATAAAAACTGTTCTTAGCTTCGGTTTTATTGAAGGACTAGGCGCTACTAATGTCATTCCCAATTCAGTGCGACTCGAAGGAACTTTCAGATCACTTTGTGAAGACTGGAGGTTCGAAGTGCATGAGGAAATTGAACGAATCGTACATAGCATCTGTGAGAAACGTAGTGCCACAGCAGATCTCGATGTAAGAGTTGGTTACCCCAGTGTATTTAACAACCCAGAATTATCTGCAAAAATGAAGGCTATTGCTATCGAATATCTAGGTGAAAAATTCGTACACGACCTACCTGAGAGGATGACGGCGGAAGACTTTAGTTTTTATGGACGTGAGGTACCTGCATGTTTTTACAGATTCGGAACGGCTAGTGAAACCTCAGATTTAGGACATAGTGGCTTGCATACTCCAACCTTCGATATCGACGAAAGTGCTTTAACTACTGGTGCGGGATTAATGGCCTTTGCGGCTGTTAGAAGCTAGAGTATCAGTTAGCGATGTCGCTTAAGAACTTTATTCTCATAAGTCTAATCTCATCTTCCGAATAAGAATCGTTGAATTCAACGAAGGCTGCGTCGAGCCCCTCATCATCTGATTCGCTAAAGAATTCGAAAATCTCTTCCACACAATCTTCATCCATTGTCTCTTCAATGCAATGATCGATGTTAACTTTAGTGCCAGCTGACACGATTTGTTCTATCTCCACAAGAACTTCCTCAGTTGAAAGGTTAGTGCTTGAGGACATATCCTGCAAGCTCATCTTCCTGTCAATCTGCTTGATAATGGCAACCTTGTTGCTAGACTTGCTTGAAGAAGTGCGAACTAGGAGGTCTTCTATCCTCTCAATCTCTTCTTCCTCTACATATTTAGATATTAATTCTAAAAATTCAGAACCGAATTTCTTTGCTTTCCCTGTACCTACGCCAGTAATTCGCAATAACTCTTCCTCTTTAATAGGGTAGTGAATAGACATCTCATCCAGACTAACGTCCTGGAAAATGACATACGGGGGAAGGCTTTTTCTGTCAGCTATTTGCTTTCTCAAACCGACAAGCATGGGACGCAGTTTATCGTCCGTAGCTCCTCCTTGGCCTTTTCTGGTTTGGACCATAGTGTCACCCGTATCTACATCGTCATAGTTTCTCTCCTCAGCAAGCTTGATGCTATATGGCGTTTTTAAAAAGTCTAGCCCTCTATCTGTAATATGAAGCACTCCATACTGCTCAACTTCCTTTCTTAGAAGACCTAAAACTATTGTTTGCCTTATTACACCTGTCCAATATCTATATTCTTTTTTCTCCCCTGCTTTCCAGTTCTTACTCTTTGAACCCTTATATGCCGCTATCTCTCTGTTTTCTTCACCTACAAGGATGGCTGAGATAAATTGCATCTTGTGTGCTTCCTTAAACTCCTGTATTGTTTTGAGGATTAAAAGAATTTCATCCTGACCCTCGTATCGAGTTTTCGGGAATCGCATATTGTCGCAATTCTCAGCTCCTGGTCCATTGACTTCATCGAATTCTTCACCGAAATAATGTAATAAGAACTTGCGCCTACACATAGATGTCTCTGCATAAGCCATTACCTCTTGTAAGAGTTGTGAACCTATCTCTTGCTCGGCTAAAGGTTTCCCCTGGAGGAATTTCTCTAGCTTCTCTATGTCCTTATGACTGTAGAAAGCAATGCAATGCCCTTCTCCTCCATCTCTGCCTGCACGGCCAGTTTCTTGATAGTAACTCTCTAGACTTTTAGGTATGTCATAGTGAATCACAAATCTCACATCTGGCTTATCAATACCCATCCCGAATGCTATAGTCGCAACGATAATATCAACGTCCTGCATTAAAAATTGATCTTGGATAGAGCTCCTTGTCTTTGAATCTTTACCGGCGTGATATGGTAAAACCTTGATCCCGTTTACGGAAAGAGTTTCAGCTATCTGCTCTACTTTCTTTCTACTTAAACAATAGATTATGCCACTCTTACCCCTGTTATTAATGGCGTGCTGAACTATTTGTTTTAATGCATCCTTCTTAGGTCTCACCTCATAGTAGAGGTTATCTCTATTAAATGATGACTTAAAAAAATTAGCATTAACCATTTCCAGGTTTTTCTGGATATCAACTTGAACTTTAGGAGTAGCTGTGGCAGTGAGAGCAATTACTGGCACATCGGCTATTTGCTTAATGATAGGCCTTATTTTTCTGTACTCAGGCCTGAAATCGTGTCCCCACTCAGAAATGCAATGGGCTTCATCAACCGCCACGAAACTTATGGTTACAGATTGTAAAAACTCTATGTTTGACTGCTTAGTTAATGTCTCGGGAGCAACGTAAAGGAGTTTGGTTTGGCCAGAAATTACGTCAGCTCTTACCTGCTCGGCCTGCATCTTATTTAAAGATGAATTTAAAAAATGTGCGACAGCTGGATTTTCGTGATTACCCCTGATTGCGTCAACTTGATTTTTCATTAACGCTATGAGAGGAGAAACTACAATAGCTACTCCGTCTAACATTAATGCTGGTAACTGGTAGCAAAGGGACTTACCTCCACCAGTAGGCATTATCACAAAGGTGTCTCTTCCGTCTAAGACACTTTGGATAGCAAGCTCTTGCTCTCCTTTGAATTCATTAAATCCAAAATATATTTTTAACGCCTTTAGTGGCGAATCATCAATTAGGCTCATCGATGGATTAGATTTGCTCTATAAAGATAAGCGGATTTGTTAAATTTGCAATCATAAATTTGCAGCATGCATTCAAACATTTTAAAACGTGCCGTTCTAACACTTAATATGGAGGGTGATGCAATTCATAATTTGGCTAAGTCTCTGGACTCAAAATTTGTGGATGCCGTCGAGTTGATACTGAACTCAGATGGTCGTGTTGTTGTAACGGGAGTAGGCAAGAGCGCAGATGTGGGGCGTAAAATAGTGGCTACCTTAAACTCCACTGGTACGCCCGCAATGTTCGTTCATGCCGGCGATGCTGTGCATGGAGACTTAGGTGGAATCCAAAAAGGTGATGTCGTTATTTGTCTTTCAAAAAGCGGTAATTCCGCCGAAATAGCAGCATTAGTTCCGCTATTGAAGGCACAAAACCATCCCATAATTGCTGTCACAGGAGTAGAGGGCTCAAATTTAGCAAGCCATGCAGACATTGTGTTGTTAGCAGGAGTTGATGCAGAGGCATGCCCATATGATCTCGCACCTACAACAAGCACCGCTGTACAAATGGCTTTAGGAGATGCTCTGGCTTTATGCTTAATGGAAGTTAAAGGGTTTGATGAAATCGATTTCGCAAAATTTCATCCCGGGGGCACATTGGGGAAAAAGTTAACTATCACCCTCGCTGACCTTTGTGAAAAAGGTCGCACTCCAAAGGTAAAAATAGACGCATCATTACAGAATATATTACTTTCTATGACTCAGGGCAGGTACGGAGCCACAGCTGTTGTTGAGCCTTTGGGTGATGACGAGAGGGTCATAGGGATTATAACTGATGGAGATCTCCGAAGAGCTTTAGAGGGCGAGTTAACAACGGAAACCGTGGCATCGTCGATAATGAACACCACACCATTATCATTAACTAGTAATGAGCTAGCTTCGAAGGCTGCACGGCTTATTAAAGAACGCAATATTTCTCAAATTTTAGTGTTGAATGACGATGGAAAATATATCGGGATGGTACATATTCACGACTTAGTAAAAGAGGGTTTAGTAAATTGATACTTTCATAAATGGCACCACTAGATCAGGACTTACCGAATGAAACACGTATGGGTTTCCTCGAACATTTAGAGGAACTCAGGGGTCGTATATTCAAATCTGTTATTGCTGTATTTGCAGGCACCCTGATTCTTTTTATTAAAAAAGACTGGTTATTTGACGTCGTATTGTTTGGGCCCAGAAATGTGGACTTTGTGAGTTTTAGGGTTTGGTGTAAAATATCAGAATTTATAGGAGTAGGAGATAGATTATGCGTCACGGAAATTAATTACGAGTTAATTAACACCTCGATGACGGGGAACTTCACGGCACACATCATGGTCTCTTTAGCGGGTGGCTTTATTGTCGCTTTTCCAGTAATAATATTCCAAATCTGGGGCTTTATTAAACCCGCCATGAAAACGCCAGAAAGAAAGACCATCAGAGGAGCTGGAGCAGCCTCTTCGCTTTTGTTTTTTATCGGTGTATCGTTCGGGTACTGGGTTATAGTACCGCTGTCTTTACAGTTCCTGGGAAACTATGAACTTGGTGATGTTGAGGGTAGAATTGCCGTTATGTCATATGTGAAGACCATTACCGTAATCTCAATGGCAGCAGGGATGATTTTTCAGCTACCGATCATGATTTTCTTCCTTTCCAAAGCCGGAATTGTCACATCAGCTATGTTGCGTAAGTATAGAAAACATGCTCTTGTAGGAATACTAGTTCTTTCAGCTGTAATAACTCCTCCTGACGTAACCTCACAGATTTTGGTCTCTGTTCCCGTTTTATTTTTATATGAAATAGGAATATTAATCGCGAAGAGACAGGAAAAACTTAGAGCGAAAAAAGCTAAAGCAAGAGAATGAGACTTCCTTTTGTTTTCATCGTCACCTGTCTTATTTGTTTTTCTTCTTTAGCCCAAACCACCACCGTAACCGGACGCGTTTTCGATGGAGAGACTGGAGAGGTAATGCCATTTGTGACTGTAAGCTTTAGCGGCACTTCTAACGGCACGATGACCGACAATGACGGTAAATACAGGTTAGTCTCAGAAAAAAAAGTCGCTAGGATCTCAATTTCATTTATCGGATATCAAACCCAAAGTATATCCATTCAAAAACAAGTTGTCCAAAAAATAGACGTAGCCCTCGAACATAAAAGAATCGAACTAGCAGTAGCGGAAGTTAGACCCGATAAAAAGCATAAGAATCCAGCTAAACCACTAATGGAAAGGGTTGCTGACGTGAAAAAGAAGAACAACCCCGCTTATATTCCAGGTTTAAGTTACAAGTTTCACGAAAGGCTCGAAATAGATATAAATGATCTTCCAGAGAAATTACCATCAAGGAGATTTTGGGGTGAGTTTGCGTGGGTTTGGGACAACTTAGACTCAACAGAAAAGAGAGTTAACCTACCTACATTTTTTTCTGAAGCGTTAGGAACATTCAGATCTCAGAGGAAACCCAGAAGGGTTGAACAAAGGATAGAAGCCGCTAGGGCTACATGGTTAGCAGATGGTCAAAGTACTTCCTCAGTAAGTTCAGAATTTTTGAAAATAAATTTATATGAGAATCAACTTCTGGTCATGGATAGGGCCTTCACAAGTCCATTGCACGATAGAGGAAACTTACATTATCGCTACTATATCCTAGACACGCTTAATGTTGACGATAGGCCCACCTTTCACATGGCATTCGTTCCCCGTAGAAGAGGCGAATTAACCTTTGAAGGTGAATTATGGATAGACACGTTAACACTGGGTTTAAAAAAGGTCGAAGCTAAGATTAGTGAAGGGGCAAATATGAATTATATCAGATCCTTTAGTTGGACACAGAATTACGAACTAATTCAAGGTAAATGGGTTCTTACAGATCAAAATGATCTTGTTGACATGTCGATATCTGGGTCTGGAATGGGTATTTATGGACGTAATGCATTAACTAACTACGATTTTGAATTTTCAGATGAGTGGCCAGATTCTGTTTGGACTTCAAAAAGAAACTTAAGCTTTGCAAAAGGCAGCAATGAAGTGTTAGAAGAAACATGGGTGGAGAAGAGGCCACATCCACTCCACGATAGAGAATCCACCATCTATCACATGGCAGATTCAGTACAATCTATGCAACAATATAATTTCCTTAGAGGCTTACTTTATGGCATAGGAACTGGATATATACTAACGGATAAGTTAGAATTCGGTGCATGGTATGATGCGTACTCCCGAAATGCTGTTGAGGGAAATAGATTTTGTTTAGGAGTCCAAACCAGCAATGAATTTAGCAGAACATTTATGCCAAGCGTCTTTGTCGCTTGGGGTACAGACGACAAGGAATGGAAATATGGGGCTGATCTAGTTTGGATACAACGAAAGATTCCACGTATCGAATGGTATGCTTCTTACCAGCGAGATATAGAACAACTGGGAATGATAGGATTCTTCGACCAAGGGAATGTTTTCAATTCTGCGTTAAACCTTGAGGGAGAACAGGATCAACTTGCGTTGACCACCGTTTCCGAAGCTAGCGTACTTATCGAGAGCGGCTCCGGTCTGACAACATTTATAGAACTCAGACACAGAGAGGTAGACCCACGAGGTTCACTAGAATTTCCACTCCCCGATAATCCTGACGGATCACAAACACTAACTACAGCAGAGTCTACCCTACAACTACGATATGCACATAACGAAAAATTTGTGGGCGGAGCTTTTGAACGAGTCAGCCTCGGATCTAAAGTGCCCGTCATAACAGCCACCACAACACAGGGATGGAAGGGGATTTCTGGTTCTCAGTTTAGATATGGTAGATACACAATAGGATTGAAGGGTAAATTAAGGATGGGACCATTAGGAAGAATTGAATGGAGTAGTGAAGGGGGATTCTACTCTGGAACTGCACCATTTGCACTGATGGAACTACAACCAGCTAATGAAACAGCATTATCCATTCAGCCTGCATTCAACTTACTTCGTTATTTCGAATTCGTTTCAGATAGATGGGTTAGAGGTGGCGCCGAGTGGCATGGTGAGGGAGCCGTACTTAACTACATCCCATTTATCAGAAGGGCTGGGCTACGAGAGATTATAGGTGTTAAGGCAGTTTATGGTAGCTGGGATGCGCGACATGAGGAACTAGTGCCATTACCCGAAAACACAAAAGGACTCAATGGTGGATATGCAGAAGCTGTATTCGGTTTGGAGAATATCTTTAGCTTTTTACGCGTTGATGGTCACCTTAGATTAACAAAAACAGAAGAAGGGATGAGGAAAAAGTTCGGAATTAGGGTGGGAATAGCAATCGAATTGTAATTTTGCGTCGTGACTGATCACATCCAACATAAAGATTCAATGTCAATTCTTAGAGCTGAAGGCTTAGTGAAAAGCTACTCTGGCAGAAAAGTAGTTAATGATGTAAGTTTCTATGTGAAGCCTGGAGAAGTTGTAGGGCTACTAGGACCCAACGGGGCTGGTAAGACCACTAGTTTCTACGCTGTTGTAGGGCTTGTAAATGCTGAAAAAGGATCTGTTTTTCTCGGAGATGAGGAACTTACCCAACTGCCAATGCACGCCAGAGCTAAAAAAGGTATTGGATACCTACCCCAAGAAGCATCTATTTTCCGCGATCTATCTGTCGAAGATAATATCACCGCTATTCTTGAACTACAAAACATATCTAAGGAGGACAGGCTTACAAGATTGGAGGAGTTGTTAGATGAGTTTGGTCTTCAGAAAGTAAGAAAAAGCTACGGCAAAGTGCTGTCTGGAGGAGAGCGTCGCAGGACTGAGATAGCAAGAGCATTAGCCTGCAACCCTACATTTATTTTATTAGACGAGCCATTCGCAGGCGTAGACCCCATAGCTGTAGAGGACATCCAAAACATAGTTGAAAAGCTCAGTAAACACGGGATAGGCGTTTTAATAACCGACCACAACGTACAGGAAACCCTTCACATCACTCACAGGGCATACCTGCTTTTCGAGGGTAAAATCCTTAAAGAAGGTACAGCCGAAACTCTTGCCGCAGATGAGCATGTAAGAAGAGTATACCTTGGAAGAAACTTCGTTCTAAGAAGCTAACACTTCCATCACGACCTAGCCGACAACATTCTGCTCAGGTACTTACCCATAATGTCGAATTCTAAGTTCACCTTATCTCCCACCGTCAACAAGTGCATGGTCGTGTGATCCCAAGTATATGGAATTAAGGCCACAGAAAAAGAAGACTCTGAGCTTTTAACGACTGTCAAAGACATTCCGTTCACAGTGATTGATCCCTTTTCCACAGTCATCCACTCTTCCTTTTTTTCGTGTTCGAAAGTCAATTCATACGAGCCGTCTAACTTCTCGACATCCGTTAACAAGCCTATCGTATCGACGTGCCCCTGCACCATGTGGCCGTCTAACCTGTCTCCGACTTTAACGCATCTTTCTAGGTTTACTCTCCTTCCTCTAGCCCAAACCCCAAGAGCAGTCCGGCTCATCGTCTCATCAATAGCAGTAACCCGATAAGATTTGGTGTCACATTCTGTAACGGTGAGACAAACACCGTCATGAGCTAGGCTTTGGTCTACCTTAAGCTCAGACGAGAAATCACATGATAAGGTGAAATGAATATTCGTTCCCTCGCGTTCTATTTCCTCTACGACACCTAAAGATTCAATTATTCCTGTAAACATTTTCGCTTAGTCTATAGCTTTTGATCCGTGAAGGGTTATCTCTCCAGAAAACCTTTCTGGAACTATTCCCGACAATCGAATCGTATACGCTGTCAAGGTGTAAAAGTAAACCCCATCCGGTAAAACCTGCCTAGATTCGAAATGCCTTCCATCCCAATTAATATCTACATCCTCAGTTGAGAAGACTTCCACCCCCCATCTATTATGTACTCTCAAATCAATAGATTCAATGAATTTCCATGGAAATGGACGGAACGTATCATTCATTTCATCCCCGTTAGGCGTGAAAATATTTGGCAAAAAGTAAAAAGGACAATTATCTACGCAAACTACATTTGAGAACACACTTTCGTTTTGTCTCAAAACACCTCCAGGACCAGGCAACAGACTATCAGAAGCTGTCACAGCAAAGCAGCCAGCAATAGTGCCCTCTACCCCACCTTCATTGAAGATAAATGTCGAATCGAGGCTGAAGCCAGTTTCATGATTAAAAGTTGCATAAAGTTGCAAAGTGTCTCCCTCGAATGGAGCCCAGTATAAAGAATACCCCATCACGTCATCGGCACATAAGGATGCTCCTCCCCAACTTAAATAATCAACTTCCTCTATACAATCATCGTCCACTTGAAGCACTGGCGGGCAAGGGGGTGAAAAATCATAGGGGATGGAGCAGGCTTCTTGTGAGTAGTTAAAAAGCGGGTCCTCTGTCCCATTCGAATCGTAATATCCCTGAGTCTTCACCCTATAACAATACTCCTGAGTGTTAACCAACCCCGTATCCAAAAACATAGCTGTAAAAGCGGTATCGTATGGAGTAAAGCTTAATTCCCCCGGAGCTTTTCTTTCAATGTAAAAAGCTGTCATATTCCATGGAACAGAAACAATCACCTCTACCCCTATCTGATTATCACCCGGAGTTAGCAATAGTAAGGGTGTGTCGGCAGAACTACTCCCCCCCACTAACGCTGGTCCATCTGACGTCTCACTCCATGCTTCAATAAAATAACCCGTTGCTTGCGTTCTCGTATCAACTGCCTCGTCGACATAAGAAGTATCACTTATTCCGGAAGCTATCTCTTCCGTTATTCCCACTAAATTTCTGAAAACAATATACGTGTATGGCTTAGGAAAAATGAGCGTATCCATTTCTGTCGGTGGCGACCACCCCACATTCACCTCACCAACTTCATCTGTAAAAGCTACGTCTGCGTGAGTAATCACAGGCACATCTTTAACTATGGTGGCGCAGACTTCGTCGCTGGAAAGGGATTCAGATTCATCTTCAAATCTCATTACAATTCGGTAACAATATGTCGCACCGAAAGAAAGTAAATCCTCATCTACATAAGTCGTTTCTCCAAGATCTGCCTGGCTCGCTATGAGCTGAAAACCTAGTTCATCCGGGACTCCTGTTTCACAGGAAGTCGGACTCCAAGGTTCAGACCCCAGCCTTCTATAAATATCATGAAACCCATA
Organism: uncultured Flavobacteriales bacterium; assembly: GCA_963934745.1. Taxonomy (GTDB): domain Bacteria; phylum Bacteroidota; class Bacteroidia; order Flavobacteriales_D; family Sanyastnellaceae; genus UBA974. The sequence goes on from CAWVZZ010000048.1 coordinate 11,976, forward strand.
TTCTTGTTGCCAACTAGCTAATTCATCTGAGCATGATCCACCACTCCAGGATAATAAAACGGTATTTCCAATAGGTTCTGCCACGACATCTTCTAAAGCAGGAGCTACCACTCGAATGTATACTGTCTCAAGGTCTGTGAGTGGAACTGCTGTTCCTTGGTCTTTAGCTTTAAAAACTACTTGATATGGTAATAATCTGACCTCTGTACATGTGGGAGCCCATGCAAACTCTCCTATTCCACCACCTAGGTTGGTGAAAATGGCTGGATGTAGCACCTCACTTATAGGGCCTCCAACAGCCGATAATGTCAAATTATCTCCATCTGGATCAGTTGCATTTATATACAGAGTTAAAAATGAGCCCGCTACGATACATGTGTCTTGAATATCCGAGATTTCTGGAGGCTGATTATTGCATACTTGAACGTCTATCTGCATATCCCTCACTACTTCTCCCACCTTCCTCAGTTCACCGTCCACATACCTCCACTCCTCAACTCTAATCGCAATATTATACTCCCCTACAATTTGAGGACTATTCCATGTAACATCTCCAGAAAATTCATCGATAATAAACAAATCATCAGCTAGACTAACCTCATTCGGATATTGATAAGTCGGGATGGGATCTCCATTAAAACCTCTGCACGAAACTAGGCTGAATGTCAACAAATCGCCGTCTTCATCATAGGCAGCAGGATTATGTATCCACTCTCGATTTAAACAAGCATTTTCCGTTGCTGGATTAAGTAATTTCACACTGTTATTATGGCCTGCTTGCGGGTCGATAATTAAAAGCGACCTGATAGCAAATGGTGTGTCTACAGAACCTACCATATTGAGTACTCCTTCATTTCTATTAGGATCCTCCA
>CAWVZZ010000049.1:0-12633 GCA_963934745.1 uncultured Flavobacteriales bacterium
GTGTTACGGTGAGTGGTGTTCTTTGGGCTATATTCCAAAACAACGCAGGAGGTGCATGGGATAACGCTAAGAAGAGTTTCGAAGCTGGTGTAGAGATAGACGGCGAGATGACATACAAAGGTTCAGAAGCTCACAAAGCGGCTGTTACTGGAGATACAGTAGGCGATCCATTCAAGGACACATCTGGTCCTTCAATGAATATCTTAATCAAGCTGACATGTCTTATAGGATTAGTTATCGCTCCTATTTTACTACAGATTAGTGATTCTAAGGCGGATGTTATCGAAGATCAAATAGAGATTACAACTCCAAGCGAAACAGAAGCTGACACAAATACTACTGAAACTATTACAATCGTTGATAGCGAGGTTGAAGTAGCTGGGGAGCCTGTTGACGCAGTTAATAACTAATAACCACACATTATCAAAATGAAATTATCAAAATGAAATTATCAAACCTTTTAATAGCTGCATTAGTCTTAGTTATGGCTTCATGCTCGACTACTGACTCTAGCAATACTACTCAGGAGAACACTAATGAAACCGCAGATCAGGTTACTAATGACAGTACTCTAGTTGACGGAAATTATTCCATTGCTAAAATTGACCCCTTAGTAACATGGCGTGCGAACAAGGTTATAGGAAGTGGACACTCTGGTATCATTCCACTTAAAAATGGAAAATTTAAAGTAGTAGACGGAAAAATCGCTGGTGGTATCATCACTTTTGATATGAACGGATTTACTGTTACAGATATAGAGGGTGAAAGCAAGGATAACTTCAACAGTCATCTTAAATCTGAGGACTTCCTTTTTACTGAACAATTCCCTACTGCAGTAATAACTATTACAGGGTCTAGCGAGCTAGATGGAGTTACGGTTATAGAGTCAACTTTAGATATGCATGGGGTTTCTCAATCATATAACATTCCTGTTTCTATTACTCCTTTTGAGAAAGATGGACAAGTGATGTTTTCTATTAAAGGAGATGTAGCTGTAGATAGAACCAAGCATGATATCACTTATGGTTCCGGATCGTTTTTTGACGACTTAGGCGATAAAGCTATCAACGATGAGATAATCATTAAGTTTGCGTTCACTGCGAACTGAATATCTTAGGTTCTAGCAGGTCTAGATATTAGCATATATAAAAAGGTCCCGCACGTGCGGGACCTTTTTTATTACCAGTACTATTAGTCTTACTTACTTAGTCTTACTTCTCCCCCTCAAATAGGCCGTGAAGTTTCGCGTCGATAGACTCGATGATTTTACCTAGGTCCTCATTGTTTGTATTGAAATTATTATTGTCAACATCAATTATAAGAAGCTCGCCCTTAGTGTATGTAGAGATCCATGCCTCGTAGCGTTCATTTAAACGGCTGAGATAATCGAGGCGAATAGCCTCTTCGTAATCCCTTCCTCTTTCCTGTATTTGAGAAACAAGGGTCGGGACAGATGCTCTTAAGTAAATTAAGAGGTCTGGAGGAGAAACAAATGTTTCCATTAACCCGAACAACATTATGTAGTTGTCAAAATCTCTCTTCGTCATCAGCCCCATAGAATTGAGGTTAGGCGCGAAAATATTTGAATCTTCGTAAATAGTTCTGTCTTGGATAATGGGTTTGCCCTTTTCCTTAAGATCTATTAATTGAGCGAACCTCGAATTGAGGAAATACACTTGCAAGTTGAATGACCAACGTTGCATATCCTTATAGAAATCATTCAAATAAGGATTATCATCGACACTCTCAAAGTGGGGAGTGTAGCGATAGTGTTTCGCTAACAGTGTGGTTAGGGTGGTTTTACCTGACCCTATATTTCCGGCTATGGCTATATGCATCTTTTTATAAATAGAGTCGAAAAATAACAACTTTTACCTGTCGTTGCAAGTGATGTCTATCGATTGGTTATAACTAATAATTCATCTAACATTTGACGAGAGTTCGAGAGCCTGGGGATTTTATGTTGGCCTCCGAGTTTATTGTGGGAGGATAGCCACTTTTCGAATGTGCCTGGAGGAACGAAATTTATTATGGGCATAGAAAGTATCATACTGCCCGAACGCTTCGCATCGTAGTCAGAATTGACTGAACGAAGTTCATGGTCTATCTTAATTGCGAGGTCTTCAGCTATCAAAGATGAGGGAATAGTCGCACACTCGATGACCCACTCGTGACCTATGGGGTTGCCTGAATCGATGTCGAACCGGGGAGCAACTATGAAGTCCTTCAAATGGTGTGGTGATGCGCGAAAAGCGCGGGAGAGGGCGAGTTCGGTTTGGGCTATCATAAGCTCCTCCCCTACCACATTCAGAAACGAACTAGTGCGACCCATAATTACAATCCGCAACGGCGCTGTGCAAGTGATTCTAATGATGTCGCCCAGTTTATACCTCCACAACCCAGCATTAGTAGAAATCACAAGTTCATATTCACCGTTAAGTTCCAACTGCTCAGCGGTGAGGGTGCGGGGCTTCTCAGAGTTAAGCTCGGAGAGTGGAATGAATTCATAATAGATACCGTGACTAAGCAGAAGGGCCATGTCATCTCTCTGTAGATCGTCTTGAATGGCGAAAAAGCCCTCTGAAGCGTTGTAGGTCTGTATGTAGTGCATGTTTTCAGACTTAATAAGTCTGTCAAATTCTGCTTTGTAAGGTGCGAACCCTACCCCACCGTGCATATAAAGCCATAAATTAGGCCAAACCTCATCCAAGGTCTTTGCCCCGCTGATTTCGAGGACCCTCTTTGTAACGATAAGCATCCAGCTGGGAATACCTGCTAATATCCTCACATCTTCTTTGACTACCTTTTCTGCCATTAACTCGACCTTCTTTTCCCAATCGTCGAGCATGGTGATTTTCCTACCAGGGGTTCTACGCATTTCCACCCAAGGAGGGAGGTTTCTAATAATAATGGCCGAAAGATCTCCTGAATACGATCCACTGACGTCACTATGAAGCTTACTGCTACCACCTATTATTAAATGCTTGCCTCCATATAAAGGTGCGTGTGGAACCTGCTCGCAAAACATTGCTAGCAAATCCCTACCTCCTTTGTAGTGGCCCGTTTTTAAAGCCTCTTTAGTAACTGGCAGATACTTACTCCTATCAGATGAGGTCCCAGAACTTTTTGCAAACCATTGAGTTTTTCCAGGCCAAAGAACATCGCACTCTCCAGCTTGTGATTTTATTATCCATGGCTTTATATCGTCGTAAGATCTAAGTGGAATTTTTTTCTTAAACTCTGATAATGATGGAGTTGCCTCTATCGGACTGAACCCATGATCTAAACCGAATTGCGTCTGAGGTAGATTCGTTATCAGGGTGTTGAAGACAGTATCCTGTGACTGTACGGGGTGGTCTAATGTATTATTAATCTCCACCATCCTCCGCCTGATGATTTTAGAGAATAGCCTATTAAACGGCATCTTCCTCAACAGGTGAGAACACCCTTGAAATAGCTTCAAGAGCAGTATCTATATCTTCTTCTGTGGTATACCGGGAGAAGGAAAAACGTAGACTAGCGCATCTAGGGTCGTGGTAACCTAGTGCTATCAGCACATGAGAACCTGTAGTGGCGCCGGAAGAACAAGCACTACCACCTGAACATGAAATACCCTCTAGATCGAGTAAGAATAATGCCATGCCACTATTAGGGTGAGGAGGGAATTTAACACTCAGCACTGTGTATAGTCTACTCTCTAAATGAGAATCCGCATTAAACTGAACATCCGGATGATTCTTTAGAAGCCCATCTACCATGCGTTTCTTCATGGCTCTAACATGCGATGTATGTTCCTCGAGATGTTCATACGCCAAATCAATAGCGGCAGCTAATCCCACAATACCATGCAAATTTTCTGTTCCACTTCGCATTCCACGTTCCTGACCTCCACCTACGATTTGGCTGTTTATCTTATTCTTAGGGTGTGTGTACAGAAATCCAGTCCCTTTAGGTCCGTGGAATTTGTGAGCTGAACACGTTAGGAAGTCAATATCTAGAGCGTCTAGACAAATGGGGTAATGTCCCATGGTTTGGACTGTATCACTATGGAAAAAAGCTCCGGCATCCCTACAAATTTTAGAGATAATCTCTAGAGATTGAATCACTCCAACTTCATTATTAGCATGCATCAAACTAACTAAAGTTTTAGGGCCAGAAGCTAGTATCTCTTTCAAATGCTCACAGTCAACCATACCATCTGGGTGATGATTTACGTAAACTACCTCCACCTCAAAAAGATGAGACATTTTCTCAGCACTTGCAATTACAGCACTATGCTCAGCCTTAGAAGTCACAATACGTTTACACCCCAGATCCTTCACCGCCGCTCTCAACGCAAGGTTATCTGCCTCCGTTCCCCCAGAAGTGAAAATAATAGACCTTGGCTCACATCCTAAACACTTCGCAATATTCCTCCGACTAGTTTCTACTAATGCTTTTGCCTTCCTTCCAATTGCATGAGAAGAAGATGGATTACCATAGACTTCACATAAAACTGGCACCATAACATCAGCAACCTCTTGGGCTAGTTTCGTGGTGGCTGCGTTATCTAAATAGATTAGGTTCATTGTGAAAATCTTGTGGCTAAATTACTCTTATCTATCTCAACAAGCTTAATAATTCATCTTTGAATTGAGCAGCTAACCCCTCTGCTTTTCCTTTAGAGTCGGACTCAGCATACACTCTTATTATGGGCTCCGTATTACTTCTTCTTAAATGCACCCACCCTTCCTCTAGGTCAAACTTGACACCATCTACCTGGTTAACTAAGGCTTCAGGATGATTCGCGACTAAAGCAGCCAAAGCTTCTTCAACACCAGAATCTGATAAGTCTATTTTATCCTTACAGATAACGAACTCCGGGTAAGTAGCCCTGAGCTGACTGCATGATAATCCAGATTCAACAAGGTGGGTTAAAAACAATCCCACACCCACTAAAGCATCTCTGCCAGCATGTGATGTTGGATAGATTACTCCTCCATTCCCCTCGCCACCTATAATTGCATCAGTCATTCTGATTGTTTCTACCACGTTAACTTCCCCTACAGCTGAGGCAGTGTATTTACCTCCATGTTTTTCCGTTACGACACTCAGTGCACGAGTAGAACTCAGATTACTGACGGTATTCCCAGGAGTCTTTGAAAGGACATAGTCAGCTACAGCAACAAGGGTGTACTCCTCTCCGAAAAATGTTCCGTCTTCGTTAACAAAACAAAGCCTATCAACGTCTGGATCCACACTAATTCCAAGGTCACAATGATGCGTCGTTACCGCCTCACTCAAATCTCTCAAATTCCCAGGCAAAGGCTCTGGATTATGTGCGAAGTCACCGGTGGGCTCACAATGAACTTTCACAACTTCAACACCCATAGCCTCCAGAAGCAACGGTATAGCAACACCTCCCGAAGAGTTCACTCCATCGACGGCAATTTTAAGCTCCGCATTTTTTATGAGATTACTATCTACGAGTTTTAAGTCCAAAACATGCTGCACATGCCACTTCAGCCACTTACTATCTAAAGTGGTTTTACCCAACGCATCAACCTCGGCGAAATTAAATTTCTGATCTGACAACCTTAGCATTTCCTCTCCAGCTGCTGCAGAAAGAAATTCCCCATTGGAATCTAGAAGCTTAAGAGCGTTCCAGTTTTTGGGGTTATGTGACGCAGTGATAATTATACCTCCTGCAGCAGTCAACTCAGGAACCACTAATTCAACTGTGGGAGTGGTGCTTAAACCTAGATCCACTACATCTATTCCCATTCCGTTAAGAGTTGAAGTAACAAGGGAACTTACCATCTCACCAGACATCCTTGCGTCTCTACCTATAATCACCCTAAGGTTCTTCGAATTAGAATTATTAATAACCCAAGCTCCATAGCCTGTTGCAAACTTCACAATATCAGGCGGGGTTAAACCTTCACCAGGCTCACCGCCTATAGTACCACGAATTCCAGAAATTGACTTTATCAGCATAACTACAAAGTAAAGTATTGATTTTTACACCTTAACATTAATCTGAAAAGTTATATATATAGTTTTCCCTTAATGATGTTAAAAACCCTAGCATGTAAGGTGATTATTCTCGATATTTGCGGATTAGATTTGGTAAGGGATGAATGAAGACGGGAGACAATATCAAGGCGAAAGCGAAGTTGACAATTTAGTCAAGCGTTTTGAGCGCATGATTGAGCAGGATGACCAGCGTTATTTTGACCTTGAAGAATTTGAGGCAATCATAAGTCATTACCTAGGATTCGGCGAACTGCAGAACGCTCAGAAGGTCCTTCGATATGCCAGCAGATTATTCCCTGAAAGCCTCACACTTCAATTACGTGAAGCACAAATATTAGCTGGAATAGGAAAGCACATACAGGCTATCCCTAGGCTTAACAACCTGCTATTGTTCGAACCTACTAATGAGGAGATACACCTGACTCTTGCAAGTATTTACAGTCAGATAAAAGAACATAAACAGGCGATTAATCATTTCCGAAATGCTTTAAAAGTGTCGGATGATGACATGAAGTCTGACATCTGCATTGACATCTCAATAGAATACCAGAGTATCGGCGAATGGAGGAGGGCTTTAGATGTACTTAAACAGGCAATCAGCATAGACACGACAAATGAATCGGCTTTGTATGAGGTTGCATTCTGTTATGATAAAATAGACTGCATGACTGATGCCGTTCGTTTTTTCAACTCATATATAGACGACAACCCATACAGTACTGCGGCTTGGTATAATCTAGGGAATACATACCACCGACTGGGAAAAACAAAACAAGCTGTTGACTCGTATGATTTCAGCATTGCTATAGACAAGAATTTCTTAAGAGCATACCACCAAAAAGCTGAAGCGCTTACCGCTGCAGAGCACTACGCTGACGCTCTTGTTGCCTACAGAGACATACTATCCGTTGAAGCTACATCTGCTTACATCCTATGCAACATAGGTGAATGCTATGAACGCTTAGGTGAATTAGAGAAAGCTGAAGAATACTACAAAGAATCACTAGATATTGATTCTGAATTCACGGATGCTTTCGTAGGGTTGGGAGTTTTAGCAGACCTTCAATCTCAACCTGTAGTTGCTGTTAGATATTTCGAACATGCTGTTAACTTAGATGAAGAGCATCAAGACATTAGGTTGTTACTAGCTGCAGCATTACTTAAACTTAATAAACCGCAAGAAGCTGAGACTCAATATTCGATAGTCTTAAAAAAGGACCCTAAAAACAAGGAGGCTTGGGAGGGTAGGATTTTCAATCTTCAACAAATTGAAGCTCACACAGCTGCTCTTGAAGCTCTTGAACAAGGACTTGTAGTGATTAAGGATAACGCGCACTTATTGTATTTGCAATTCGTAAGTCGCTTCATGTCTGGCGATGAAGCTAAAGCTTTAGACCAACTGGAACAATTGCTAACTCATAATTTTGACACTGCATCACGCGTTTTCGACCTGTTCCCCACACTACTTAATGACGAGCGAATAGCTGAAAGATACTCAAGCTTAAAGCCTTGATAAAATGAATACAAAATTATCGTTTATACCGGAAAGACCTAGGAAACCTAGGAATACCGGACTCAACATGATTATGGATAAGGGACTTAGCCTACGTCAGGCTGATGATCTTATTGAGGTTAGTGCTGACAAAGTCGATTTACTAAAACTCGGATTCGGAACCTCAGTAATCACCCCTAAACTGAAAGAAAAAGTAAAACTTTATCAAGATGCGGGGATAGAAGTATACTGTGGCGGAACACTTTTCGAAGCGTTCTATATCAGAAGAGCGTTAGATGATTATTTGAGATTCATCGATGACTTAGGACTTCAGTGTCTAGAAGTTAGCGACGGATCTATGGTGATAGAGGAGGCAGATAAATGTGAGATGATTCACAAGTTATCGAAGAACTACAAGGTTCTAAGTGAGGTGGGTTCTAAGGAAGCCGGCATACTCATCAGTCCTTCTAAATGGACGAGCATGATGAGCCAAGAACTCGAGGCTGGAAGCTGGAAGGTTATTGCAGAGGCTAGAGAGAGTGGTAATGTCGGTATCTACAGACCTAACGGCACGGCTCATACAGCCTTAATCAGAAAGATACTAGCCAAAGTAAGTCAAGACGACATACTATGGGAAGCTCCTATTAAGACACAACAGGTCTGGTTCATTGAACAATTTGGGGCTAATGTGAATCTCGGAAACATCGGACCTAATGACGTGATTCCACTTGAAACACTCAGATTAGGATTGAGGGGCGATACTTTCTTCAACTATTTACCAGATAGCCTTTCAGACGGGAGAAGACAGGAATTAGATCATGACGAAGGCGAATCAGATGAATGATATCGACTCGAATACTCTTGATGAATGGCGTAACAACTCTAAGGATCATCAACTAATTGATATCAGGGAGCCTTGGGAAAGAGAAATCGGACATATCACAGGGTCTGAACATATTACCATGAGTACACTTCTATCCGAGATAGAAAAAGTTTCTCGAATTAAACCGGTGGTTTTTTATTGCAGGTCTGGAAAACGGTCTGGTGCTGTTGTTCATCACCTAAGCAAACAGCTAGGATATGAAAACATCTTAAACCTAGATGGAGGTATTACGGCCTGGGCAGAGAAAGTGGACGAAAGTATTGAGGTAGCATGAGATCTCTAAGGGATTGGGGAATGATTCTCACGAAGGGGTTTGCAATGGGTGCAGCCGATATTGTGCCTGGAGTAAGTGGTGGAACGATAGCTTTCATAACAGGTATATATGATGAATTACTCTCGACCATAGCTGGTCTTAGACTGAAGATGGTTAGAGAACTGTTGTCGGAAGGGCTCCGTACGGTTTGGGTTCGATATAACCTATCGTTTTTAGCCATCCTAGCCACGGGAGTTATTCTCGGATTCGCCTCACTATCAGGAGTTTTAAAGTTTCTACTGCATAATTACCCAGTAGAATTAAGGGGGTTCTTTTCTGGACTAGTTATCGCATCTGTACCGCTCATTGCTAGGTCTGTAAAGAAGTGGGGGGCTAGCAGAATTATAGCACTAACATTAGGATTTGCATTTGCAGTCACCATCACCTCACTACCACCATTAGTTCAATCAGCTTCACCTGTATTCCTATTTATTTGTGGGGCGATAGCTATCTCGGCGATGATACTTCCGGGAATTAGTGGGAGTTTCATCATGATCATTCTAGGTGCGTACTCTACCATGATTACAGCCCTTCATTCATGGGACTTGATTAAAATATTCTCATTTATGGGGGGAGCTATATCTGGAATTATTCTATTCAGTAATTTTCTAAACAAACTAATCAAGTCGCATAAGGATTTAACCTTTGCCGTTCTTACTGGCTTTATGCTAGGGGCAGTGAAAATGATTTGGCCTTGGAAGGAAAACATAAGGGTGTTATTTATACATTCTGATTGTAAAAAAGAGTGGCTGACAAGAAATATCATCCCGCAGGTTAGCACTGAGGAGTTATTAATCGTAATAGGATGCGTAGTGGTGGGCGCTGGATTTGTCTTTATTTTAGATAGAATTTCTAAGCACTAATGACCACCCTAGGCCTTATAGGATTTCCAGTAAATCACTCTAAGTCCCCTGAGTATTTTCTGAATAAATTAAAGGATCTAGGGAAGGATGAACACTCCTATGCAGCCTTTGAATTAGAGGACATAAACGATTTTCCTGCGTTTTTAGAACAAAACCCCGATCTCGTAGGGCTCAATATTACAATACCACACAAGGAAACAATTATACCGTTTCTAGATCATATTGACTGCGAGGCGAAAGAGATCGGCGCTGTCAATACCATAGTGAAAACTGAAAAGGGATGGGTGGGATATAACACTGACTTCTGGGGGTTTAGAAGAAGTATGCAGCCCTTTTTAAAGGGAAGACATGAGCGCGCGATTATACTAGGCACAGGTGGAGCATCGAAAGCTGTGGGCCACGCCCTAAGAGGCCTAGGTGTATCTACGACTATAGTAAGTAGAACATCTAGTATAGGAGATATCTGTTATTCTGACCTTACTAAAGAAGCTATGTCTCACCACTTACTTATCGTGAACTGCACACCAGTGGGAACTTGGCCAGATGTAGAATTATGTGTAGACATACCATTTGAGGGGTTGACGGATGAACATTTGGTTGTGGATTTAGTTTACAATCCTGAGACAACTACCTTTATGAAGAAAGCTTCTCACTCGGGTGCTTCTGTAATGAATGGCAAAGACATGCTCAGACTGCAGGCCGAGAAATCGCTAGAGATATGGATTAAAAACGGTTTGTAATATGTCAAATGATTTACCTCCTACAGAACAAAGTGGACTCAACACCGATTTACACTTAAAGTCAACGCCTGAACTTTTAAGCGCGATGCACGAGGTAGATTTCGATGCATTAGTAGCAATAAAAAATTGCCTGCCACAAATAGAAAAACTAGTTGAGAATCTGGTGTTGAGAATGCAAAAAGGTGGCAGACTCTTCTACTTAGGAGCTGGTACTAGTGGTAGACTAGGCGTAGTTGACGCCAGTGAATGCCCCCCGACATTCGGAGTAGAACACGGAGTGGTAGTAGGACTCATAGCCGGAGGAGATAGTGCCATTAGAAAAGCAGTAGAAGGAGCAGAAGACGATTTCGAACAAGGCTGGAAGGATCTTCTCGAGCATGATGTGAATGAAACGGACAATGTCATAGGAATAGCAGCAAGCGGAAGAACACCCTATGTAATCGGTGCATTAAAGGAGGCTAGTGCTAAGGGACTATTAACTGGATGCATAACCTGTAATCCGAATACTAAAGTAGCGTTAGAAGCTGAATTCCCCATAGAGGCCATAACGGGCCCTGAATTCGTGACTGGATCGACAAGACTTAAAGCGGGGACGGTTACAAAGCTCATTCTAAATATGATTTCAACGGTCGCGATGATTAAGCTAGGCCACGTGGAGGGAAACAGAATGGTGGACATGAAGCTTTCAAACGTGAAATTAGTGGAGCGAGGAGCAAGGATGGTAGGTGAAACTACAGGGCTTGACGCTAAATCATCCGAAGCATTGTTATTGAAACACGGAAGCGTAAGGGCAGCTATTGAAGCGGCAGAGTCTGGAGAATAGATGCATACACTGGAGCCATATTATTCGTGGAGAAACCATTACGTCGCATCTGAAGATACACGAAGCCCCTTTTACGGTGCGGAATACAACGAGCTCAATTATGAAACAAAGTTGTACGACCACTACATTCACCCACAGTGGGATGAAATCGGATCCCAAACTCTATTCATAAAGATTCTATTTGTAGACTACGAAGACGGATGTGCAATTATCGAGATGCTTGGCGAGTGGAATGACTGCCTACACAACGATATCATGCACTTCAAACGCCAGGTCATAGATGCATTACAAGAGGAGGGTATTAATAAATTTATTTTGATAGGCGAAAACGTACTCAACTTCCACTACTCTGACGATTCATACTATGAAGAGTGGTTCGATGAGATCGTAGACAATGATGGCTGGATAGCGTTATTGAACTTCAATGATCACGTAATCGAAGACATGAAAACCATCGATCTAGACAGCTACTTCGTGCTAGAAGGGGAATTGTGTGAGATGGGATGGAGAACATACATGCCAGACCAATTAATCATACGGATTACATTATGTGTGGAGAACCGACTGGGGTTAATCGGGTAAATTGATGTGATTTAAAAACCCTCTATAGCTCCAAGGCCGAATAATGCAAAGTCGTATTTAACTGGATCTACTGGATCGAATTCTCTTAGAGAAGCATCTAATTTAGCGACCGCTTTCCAATCATTTTGTTTCCTTGACAACATACCTAACTGCCTTCCGACGTTGGAGGTGTGCACGTCTAAGGGTATGCTTAAAACGCTAGTGGGTATTTCAGACCAAACACCTAAATCAACTCCTTTATCAGCGGACCTCACCATCCATCTCAAGTACATATTTAATCTTTTAGCGGCTGAACCTTTAGCTGGATTTGCTACGTGCTTTCTAGAGCGTGGAGCGTGGGGCTGATCAAAGAAAACCTGATGAAAATGGGAAAGGGCAGATTTCATATTCTCTGGACGCCCATCTTTCACCCATTGCTTAGAAATCAGCGACTCTATTGAACCGTGAGTTACAATAATGCGCTTTAATGCCTGCATAAAACAAAAAACATCATCGGGCTGAAACGTTCTATGCACGAAACCGTTAAAAGCAGCCCTATCAGAATCTGTGAAATTCATTACAAAGTCATAGGGAGCATGATCCATCCTCTCCATTAGACTATTTGCATTCTTCAATATGGACTTCCTATTACCCCAAGCTATAGTAGCCGCAAGGAAACCTGCGATTTCTACATCCCTCTGATCACTGAACAAATGTGGTATAGAAATGGGGTCGTCTGGAATGAAATCTCGCGTTTCGAACAGATGAACTTTCTCGTCTAAAAACTCTTTTAAGTCCGATCTACTCAACTTTGAAATATTCATGGTGTAAAGGTCGGAAAACTAAGTAACTTTGCAAAAGAAATGGAGTGGGGAAAACCTGAAATACTTTGGGGGTTAATAGCGCTGATAATACCAGTATTAATTCACCTTCTTCATTTACG